>NZ_JBFABB010000023.1:0-71059 GCF_040640035.1 Micromonospora sp. NPDC023633
TCGTCGACAGGTACGTGCCGTGGACGCGGATCCTCTCGGACCGCAGGAGCCGGCCCCCGGGCGCCGCCGCGCGGCTGAGCCGCATCACCCGCACGGGCCCGCGCCCACCGAACCTCGTCCCCGCACCGCCCGACGGCGGCCCGTGGCGTCACCACGCCGGTCGCCCGGGCGGCGCGTACGCCCCGCCGCCGCACTCGTCCGTGAGGTGCCGACCATGGAGACCGTCCTCTACCAGTTCCTGATCGAGGTGCCGCAGGCCGCCGTCATCTGGTCGGTCCTGCTCCTGCTGGCCCTGACCGTGCTCGCCGTGCTGGTCGCCCGCCCCGAGCGGGTCCGTCCCGCCGACGATCCGGGCGCGCCGCCGGCCGACGATCCCGCGACGGAGGTGGCCGACGCGGCCGACCTGCGCCGCTACGCCGAGGAGGTGGCGGTCGCGGCGGCCCGGGCCGCCCGGACCGCCCGGCGGCGGCGGGCCGACTGGCTCGCCGCGCAGGAGGAGGCCGACCGGGCCTGGCAGGCGTACGACGAGGCGGAGACGGCCGCCCGCCGGTTGACCGCAGCCGCCCTCCTGCCCGCCCCGCGCACCCCGCGCACGCCCGCCGAGTACGCCGCCCGGGAGCGCTGGCTGCACCACGCCGCGATGGCCGCCCACTGGCGTGGGGACCTCTCCGCCCGTCAACTCAGCGACGTCTTCGCCCGCCGGGCGGGCTGGGATCCCCGGCGGCACCCGGCCGAGCAGGAGATCGTGCTGGCCCGCGCGGTACGCGACGCGAAGCGCGCCCGCCACCGCGCCGCCGCCGAACGGGAACGGGCGGCGTGGCGCGACGCCGACCTGGCCGCCGAGGCGGCGCGGGTGCTGGCCGTGGAGGCGTACGCCGCGGCGGCCCGGCTCCGGCCGGGCCGGCTCCCCGCGCCGCGGGCGGCGTCCGCCGCGCCCCGTCCCGTGCCCGCGGCGCGCTGGCGGCCCGCCCGGGTGGGCTGACACGTCCGCGCGCCGTCCCCGCGTCGCCGAGGAATCCCGTCCGTTTCGGTGACGCCGGTCACCATGCCGACGAACCGGTCATCCGGCGCGGCGCGGTCGATTCCCGCCGGGGTTTCGACGCCGATGTCCGCCACTCGTCCCTTTGTCGCCCCAAGGTGTGCTCGGAAACGGTCGTCCCATTGAGTCACGTCAGTGGCAAAGTGCCCGCAAAAATTGCCCCTAGATCAAGGTTTAAGCAGGTGGGACGGGGTTGGCAGGGCCCGGGTCGGCCAGTAATGTCGGCGCGTCCGGTGCGGTACCCGATCGCCAGAGGCGACGCCGCGCTGACCCGCCTAATCGTGAACGACGAACCGGGGACCCAGTGCTTGTTGGGGTGAATCCGTGGGCCGTGGGCCCGTGGTAGGGCGTTCTTCCCGCCCGAATCCGTCAGCTAACCCGGTCGGCGGTGTCGGAAGGAGTTCCATCCTCATGCCACACCCGTCCACCCCACGGTTGTTCCGCCGTCTCCACGGCGCCGCGGTGCCCGTGCTCGTCCGCCCGCCGGTCGCGAGCTGACCCACCGGTCACCGTCCGTCGCCCGGCATCCCGGGCGCATCCCCTGAGTGGTCCACGACCCGCCCGGACGTCCGTCCGCGCGGCGGTCCGCCCTGCCCTCGGCGCGCGGACCGACGACCGCTCACCCCCGAGCCCGTGGAGGAAACCGTGAAGCACCACCTCAAGCGACAGCTGCGTCGCCTCACCTCCGAGCGTCCGTACCAGCTGGCCGCCGCGTCGGCCGCGGCGCTCGTGCTGGCGTCGGGCTCCGGCGCGCTGCTGGCCGGCACCGACGAGGCCCCCGCCGCCGCGCAGGCCCCGGCGGCCGCGACCGAACTGCGGGACGACACCGCGGCCTCGCGCAGCCAGGCCCGGGTCGCGACCGCCCCGTCCAGCGCCGCCCCGGCCGCGTCCAGCGCCGCCCCGTCGGCCAGCGCCACCAGCGCCGCCCCTGACCCGGACGTGACCCGCAAGCCGGCCCCGCCGAAGCCCCCGGCCGACAAGACCCTGGACTACGACTACCAGGCCCAGACCACCTTCTACAACTGCGGTCCGGCGGCCGTCCGGCACGCCCTCAGCGCCGCCGGCATCGCGCGCAGCCAGGACGCCCTCGGTGCCCAGCTGGGCACCGACCAGATGGGCACCGACTCGGCCCAGGACACCACCCGCGTGCTGAACGCGACGGTGAAGGGCGACCCGTACCGGACCCGGATGATCCCGGGCGGCGCCGCCACCCCGGCCCAGATGGACCGGCTCCAGGCCGACGTGGTCGCGGCCATCGGCGACGGGCGGGGCGTCGTGGTGAACGTCGCCGGCAGCGCCACGGACACCGACGGCGGCTGGCACTCCTTCCCCGGCGGCCACTACATCGCCGTGGTCGGCTACCAGGACGAGGGGCGGCTGGTGAAGATCGCCGACTCGGCGAACCCGGCGACCGCGTCGTACTGGATGAGCACCATCGCCCTGGCCAACTGGGCGGCCACCCGCGGCTACTCCGCCTGAGCGACACCGTCGGGCGTCGGCTCCCCGTCCCGGGGGTCGGCGCCCGTTGTCGTGTCCGGGTCAGGGCCCTCGCCCGCGGCGTCCCGTGGTGGCACACTGCGCCCCATGGTCGATGAATCGGGTGACCGGGACGGCCGGCGGGTGCTCCTGCTGCTGCACGGGATGGGCGCCACCGGCGAGGTGTGGCTGCCCTGGGCGCCGCTGCTGGAGCATCGCTGGGCGGGGCGGTGGCTGGCGCCGGACCTCGCCGGCCACGGCTGGTCGCCGCCGCTGCCGGAGTACTCGTTCCCGGGGTTGGCCGCGCGGATCGCCACGGGGCTCGCGGCGGGGGACCGGCTCGTCGTGCTGGGGCACTCCCTCGGCGGGGTGGTCGGCCTGGCGCTGGCCGCCCGGAGCGCCGGGCTGCCGGTCGACGCCGTGGTGGGGCTCGGCATCAAGGCCGTCTGGTCGCCGGCGGAGCTGGCGAAGGCGGGGGAGTTGGCCGCCCGGCCGGTGACCTGGTTCGCGAGCCGGGACGAGGCGGCCCGCCGCTACCTGCGGGTGGCCGGCCTGACCGGGCTCTTCGCCCCCGACCATCCCGTCGTGGAGGCCGGGCTGCGGCAGGTCGACGGCCGCTGGCGGCTGGCGATGGACCCGGCCGCGTTCGGGGTGGGCGAGCCGGACCTGCCCGCCCTGCTGGCGGCGACCGACGTGCCCGTGCTGCTGGCCCGCGGCGAGCACGACCCCATGGTCACCGACGCCCAGCTCAAGGAGCTGGGCGTGCCGGTCGCCACCCTGCCCGGCCTCGGGCACAACGCCCACGTCGAGGCCCCCGAGGCGGTCCTGGACCTCGTCGACCCGTACCGCTGACAGCTGCCCCGCCCCGAGGCGCGGCGTCGAGGATTCCGGGTGCGGATGACCGTCGCGTGCCGCAGCGGCGGGAGCCTGACCCGGAGAGGGCCGCCCGAGCAGGATGTCAGGCGGTGGGGGAGAGCGTCGCGTCGTCCGGGTCGAGCGGCAGGCCGGCCCCGCCCGCGGCGCGCGGGGCCGGCGGGTTCCAGCCCCCGTCGAGCTGCCGCCGCGCGGCCTCCAGGAACGCCTCGGCGTACGCCTCGGCGGGGAAGTCGCCCAGGTAGCGGCTGCGGGTGGCCCACCGGGCCGAGGCCAGCGGGTCGGTGTCCAGCAGCGCGGTCAGCACCTCGTCCACGTTGGACATGTCGCGGCGCAGCACGTAGCCCGACCCGGCGAGCGGGAACTGCTCGCAGAACCGGTCGCCGGAGTCCACCATGTCGGTCACCGCGTACGGCTTGCCGGAGTAGAGGTAGTCGGAGATCACCCCGGACACGTCGGAGATGAGCGCGTCCGAGCGGTTCACGCACTCGGTCAGGGTCAGCTCCCGGCTCGCGGCGGCGCCGAAGACGTGCTGCCGGCCGCTGCGGGCCCGGTCCGCCGCCAGCAGTTCGGCGAGCCGGCCCAGCTGCCGGGCGGAGGCCGGGTTCTGCGAGGCGTACGGGTGGGCCCGCAGGATCACCGTCGCGCCCCGGTCGAGCAGCCGGCGCAGCAGGGTCTCGGCCACCGGCAGGGAGCAGTAGTTGGCGTCCGCGTGGTGCCCGGTCCAGGTCGGCGTGTAGAGCACGGTCGGGTTGCCCCGGCCGTGCGCCGGCTCCGGGCGTACCTCGATCGCCTCGACCTGCGGGCGGCCGACGACGACGAACTTCTCCGCCGGGATGTCCACCCCGGCGCGGGCGTACCGGTCGATGGCGGCCTGGCCGGCGACGAAGATCCGGTCGAAGATCGCCGAGACGGGGTTGGCGCTGGGGGCCTTGTCGCTGTCGCCGTGGTGCAGTTGGACGTGGGTCAGCTGGGTGAAGCGGATGCAGTGGCTGTTCTTCGCGCCGTGGTTGACGTAGAACGCCACCCGCAGGCTCGGCACCAGCGCCTCGTCCATCGCCTTGGTGGTGGGGCAGTAGACAACCGGCGCGCGGGTGGCCGCCGCGACCACGGGCAGGAACTCCGGCTCGCGCACCATCACCAGGAACGGCCGGCCGATCCGCTCCAGGTACGGCAGCCACATGGTGACCTGGTACTCCGAGCCGGGCGGCGCGGAGAAGTGGAGCAGGAACTCGGGCTGGTGCCCGCGCAGCGCGCGGGACACCGCCGAGCCGCCGGCCCCCGGCCTGAACCGGCGCCTGGCCAGGTCCAGCCCGACCGCGGCGGCGCCGGCGGCGACCACGGCGACGGCCGCCAGCGCGACGCCGGCCGGCAGACCCGCGACGGCCGCCAGCGCCAGCAGGGCGAGCAGCCCCGCCAGCGCCTCGCCGAGGCGGGCGGCGACCAGCGGCGTCCAGGTGCGCACCGGCAGGTTCGCGGCGCGCACCTCCAGGCCGCCGGCGTCGCGGAGCGGATTGACCAGCAGTACCAGCCCCAGCAGGGCCAGTGCGGTCACGGCCAGCGCGGGGTCGAACCCGGCGTCGAGGCGGCGGGCGTACCCGACCAGGATCGCCGCCGCGACCAGCGCGGTCTCCGCCGCGTTGTCGGCGCCCGGCCGCACCCGCCGCTCCCAGGTGGTCGCCGCGAGGGCGGCCACGGCCAGCCCCAGGCCCCAGCCGGTCGCGCCGGTCAGCGCGACGACGAGGAACGCCAGCACCGCCAGGCCGGTGGCCAGCGCGCGGGCGAGCAGCTTCCGAACCAGGTCACCACGCATGTCGGCTCCGTCTCCCGCCGTGCCCGAGAACCGCGTCAGCCGGCGTCGGCGCAGCTGGCGTCGCGCTCGGCCCGTGCCGGCCCCGGCTGGGTCGGCACCTCGCCCGGCGCGCGGCGCACGTCGATGACCTGACCGGTCAGGTCCGAGATCAGCACGTCCAGCGACGACTGGGCGACGGTCTCGGCGGCGAGCAGGGTGTGCTCCGGCTCCTCGCCGAACGCCTTGGTGCGCATCGGGGTCGCGGTCCGCTCGGGGTTGACGCAGTTGACCCGTACGCCGAACTCCGCCCACTCGTCGGAGAGCGCCTGGGTGAGGTTGACCAGGGCCGCCTTGGTCGAGGAGTAGAGCGCGTACCGGGCCCGGCCCCGGGTGTAGGAGCTGGAGGTGTAGAGCAGCAGCTGACCCTTGGTCTGCTGGAGGTAGGGCAGCGACTGGCGGGCGACGATGACCGGCCCCACGAAGTTGACCTGGAGCACCCGGTCCATGGTCTCCTGGTCCATCTCGGCGAGGGCGCCCTTCTCCAGGATGCCGGCGGTGACCACCACATGGTCGATCCGGCCGGTGGCCTCGAAGGCGGTCTTCAGCGCCGCCTCGACGTCCTCGGCGCGCTCGACGTGGGTGCCGGTGCTGGAGCGGCTGAACGGGAAGACCTGTGCGCCGTAGCGGCGGGCCAGCTCGGCGAGGTCGTGGCCGATGCCGTAGCTGCCGCCGAAGATCACGATGGTCCGGCCGGTCAGCTCCTCGGTGTAGCTGCGCTCGTCGGTCACCCGGGGCGCCTGCGCGGCGGCGAGCTGGAAGAGCTTGTCCGCCAGGTGCACGTCGACCGGGTGGGTGACCTTGATGTTCTCGTCGGAGCCGTCGATGACCTTGATCGGCGTGCCGGGCAGGTAGCGCAGCACCACCCCGCAGTCGTCGGTGGCGGCGAAGTGCGGGTCGCCCTCGGCGAGCCGGTAGGCCTCGCGGATGGTGCCCGAGCGGAAGGCCTGCGGGGTCTGGCCCCGGCGCAGCGAGGAGCGCACCGGGATGTCGGTGATGCAGTCGTCCTCGTCGACCTGGACGATCGTGTCGGCCGAGGGGATGGCCACGTCGACCGCCGAGTACGTCCAGAGCGCGTTCACGCACTCCCGGACGATCCGGCCGCTGACCAGGGGCCGCACCGCGTCGTGGAAGAGGATGTTGCAGTCGCCCTCGCCGACGGCGTCGAGCGCGATCCGGGTGGTGGCGTTGCGGGTGTCGCCGCCCTCGATCACCTTGGTGACCTTCCGGAAGCCGGCCTTGTCGACGATCTGCTGGGCGTCGGCGACGTGGCCGGTGGCCATCAGGACGACGATCTCGTCGATCTCGGGCGCCGCCTCGAAGACCGCCAGGGTGTGCTCGATGATCGGCTTGCCGGCGATCTTCAGCAGCTGCTTCGGGATGCCGAGGCCCAGCCGGGTCCCGGTGCCGCCGGCCAGCACCACCGCCACCGTCCGCGAGGGCCGCCACGGCGCCGGGCCCGCCTTCGCGGTGGCCGGGGCGACGGTGTGGTCCTGCGTCATGTGTCGGTCCTCGCTTCTCGGGGTGGCGCGGGGTGGGCGGCGGGTGGCGGGGCGCCACCGGTGACCGGAAAAACCCTAGCGCGTCGCTGTGGGCTGCCACCGGGCGCAGCGACCGTGGTCGCTGCGCCCGGGGATGCTACTTGTGTGCCTCGTACGCCCGGACGACCTCGTCGGTGGGCCCGTCCATCCTCAGCACGCCCCCCTCCAGCCAGATCGTCCGCTCACAGGTGTCGCGGATCGAGCCGATGGAGTGGCTGACGAGGAAGACGGTGCCGGCGCTCGCGCGCAGCTCCCGGACCCGCTGCTCGCTGCGGGCCCGGAACTTCCGGTCGCCGGTGGCCAGCGCCTCGTCGATCAGCAGCACGTCGTGCTTCTTCGCGGCGGCGATGGCGAAGCGGAGCCGGGCCCCCATGCCGGAGGAGTAGGTGCGCATCGGCAGTGAGGCGAAGTCTCCGCGCTCGTTGATGCCGGAGAACTCGATGATCTCCGGGGTGAGGCGCTTGACCTCCTCCGGGGACATGCCCATGGCCAGGCAGCCGATCACCACGTTGCGTTCGCCGGAGAGGTCGTTGAGCAGCGCGGCGTTCACGCCGAGCAGCGACGGCTGACCCAGGGTGTAGACGGCGCCCCGGTTCACGGGCAGCAGCCCGGCGATGGCCCGCAGCAGGGTGGACTTGCCGGAGCCGTTGCTGCCGATCAGCCCGATCGCCTCGCCCTGGTAGGCGGTGAAGCTCACGCCCTTGACCGCGTGCACCTCGCGGATGTTCGGGGCGTTGGTCCGGGAGGCGATGCGCTTCAGCGCGGCGACCGGACTGGTGCCACCGGTGGCGCCCTTGTGGATCCGGTAGATGACGTGCACGTCGTCCACCACGACGGTCGGGATGCGCCGCTGCTCCGCGACGGCGCTGCCCGCAGGCTGGATCTGGTCAGCCACGGCCGTACTCCTCTTCTCCGCGCCAGAAGTAGATGAACCCGCCGATCCCGAACAGCACCGCCCAGCCGACGCCGAGCAGCCAGAGCTGCGTCGGCGAGGACGTGATGTGCTCCGGGTGGGCCGACTCCAGCAGCGAGTACCGGGCCAGCTCGATGTAGATGAGGACGGGGTTGCACTCCAGGGCGGTCGCCGCCCAGCCGGGCAGGTGGTCCCGGAAGAGGGTCACGCTGTAGAGCACCCCGGAGGCGTACATCCAGGTGCGCAGCACGAACGGCATGACCTGCTTCAGGTCGGTGATCTTCGAGCCGAGGCGAGCCATGATCATGGTGAGGCCGACGTTGAAGACCGACTGGAGGATCAGGGCGGGCACGATCATCAGCCACTTGAAGGTGATCGGCTCCCCGGTGACGAGCACGATGCCGGCCAGTACCACCATCGCCATGAGCAGCTGCTGGAGCTGGATGAGCGTGGCGGTGATCGGCAGCGCGGCCCGGGGGAACTGCAACGCCCGGATCAGCCCCAGGTTGGACGTGATCGAGCTGGTGCCGTTGAGCACCGCGCTCTGGGTGAACATGAAGATGAACACGCCCGTGCACAGGTACGCGATGAAGTTCGGGACGTTCCGACCCTGGGACATGATCACGCCGAAGATCAGGTAGTAGACCGCCGCGTTGGTCAGCGGGGTCAGTACCTGCCAGAGCTGGCCGAGCTGCGTATTGCTGAACGAGGAGGCGACCTTCGCCCGGGAATACGCTGTCATGAAGTGCCGGTACGCCCACAGCTTCCGGGCGTACTCGGGCAGCGACGGTCGCTCCCCGGCGACCCGGAGCCCGTACCGGTGTGCGAGCTCGGCCCCGGTGAGGCCGGAATCGGGGTCGGCCACCGTGGTGTTGGCCATTATCTGGCGCTCCGATCTTTCGTACCGACGGGGTGCGCGCGACGACGTGAAGAGCGTGGCCAGTGCGCGGAGCGCCGCCTCGTCGCAGCGCGAACCGTAGTGGAAAACACGTCGGGACGCAACCGTACCGTCGCTGCGCTACATTGTTGCACGTGAAGACCGATAAGAGACGGGTGCCGGCCGGCGCGGCGGTTCTCCGAGGCGAGATCACCACGGCCATCCGCCGCGCGGTCATGCAGGAGCTGGCCGAGGTCGGTTACGGTCGGCTCTCCATCGAGGCGGTGGCTCGCCGGGCCGGGGTGAGCAAGACCGCAATCTACCGTCGTTGGCGCTCCAAGATCGACCTGGTGCTCGACATGGTGTCCGCCGTCGCCGGCCGCAAGCTCCCCCTGCTGGACACCGGCAGCCTGGACGGCGACGTCGAGTTGCTGCTCCTGGTGGTGTCCGGGGCGCTGCGCCACCCGCTGGCGTCGCAGATCATCCCGGACCTGCTCGCCGAGGCGGCGCGCAACCCGCAGATCGCCGAGACCCTCCAGCGGGCGCTCAACGACTACCAGGACCGGGTCGGCGAGATCGTCATCGGCCGCGCGGTCGGTCGGGGCGAGCTGCCGGCCGCCGTGCACCCGCGGGCCGCGGCAGACCTGATCGTCGGGCCCGTCTACTGGCGGCTGGCCATCTCCCGGGGATCGCTCGACACCGCCGAGCTCGCCAGGATGGCATCGGCGATCGTGGCGGGGCTGCGGGTAGCATGCGGTGGTCAGGTCGACGCAGCGCCCGAGGTCCTCGACGCCCCGCTCGCGGATCTGATCTGAACCCTGTCGGGCCGTCGCCTGACGACGCCATCGGCTGGCCCCACCCGTGGCCCAGCGGACTAGTATCGCACCCCGAGACCCCCGCGCCCGTTCGACACAGGAGGAATCCCCATGGCTGGGCCGCACCCAGAGTTCATCCCCCCGGCACGGCCGATCATCGGGGAAGCCGAGATCGAAGCGGCCGTGCGGGTGCTGCGCAGCGGCCGGGTGGTGCAGGGGCCCGAGGTCGCGGCCTTCGAGGAGGAGTTCGGTGAGCTGGTCGCCGGGCGGCACTGCGTCGCGGTGAACTCGGGCACGTCCGCCCTGCAGCTCACCCTCATGGCGCTCGGCTTCGGCCCGGGCGACGAGGTCATCGTGCCGTCGTTCTCCTTCGCGGCCAGCGCGAACGCCGTCCGGCTGGTCGGCGCCGAGCCGGTCTTCGTGGACATCGAGCCGGGCAGCTTCTGCGTCGACCCGGAGGCGGTCGCCGCGGCGGTCACCCCGCGCACCGTGGCGATCATGCCGGTGCACCTCTACGGCCACCCCGCCGCGATGGACCGGATCATGGCGATCGCCGAGCGGCACGGCCTGGCCGTCGTCGAGGACGCCGCCCAGGCGCACGGCGCCGCGCTGCACGGCACCCCGGTGGGCGCCTTCGGCACCGCCGGCTGCTTCAGCTTCTACCCCACCAAGAACATGCACGCCCTGGAGGGCGGCATGGTCAGCACCGCCGACGCCGAGCTCGCCCGCACCCTGCGGCTGCTGCGCAACCAGGGCATGGAGCAGCGGTACGCCAACGAGATCGTCGGCGCGAACATGCGGATGACCGACGTCGCCGCGGCCATCGGCCGGGTCCAGCTGGGCCAGCTCGGCGAGTGGACCGAGCAGCGCCGGGCCAACGCCAAGTTCCTCGACTCGAAGATCACCGGGATGGTGACCCCGCCGGTGGCCGACGCCGCCCGACACGTCTACCACCAGTACACCGTGCGGGTGCGCGGCGACCGGGACGCCGCCCAGCAGCGCCTGACGGAGCTGGGCATCGGCAACGCGGTCTACTACCCGACCCCGATCCACCGGCTCAAGCCGTACCTCACCGCGGACGGCAAGCCCGGCCCGTGGGACCTGCCGGAGACCGAGCGCGCCGCCGCCGAGGTCGTCTCCCTGCCGGTCCACCCCTCGCTGACCGAGGCCGAGCTGGAGCGCATCGCCGAGGGCGCGAACCTGGCCGGAGGTGCCCGGTGAGCGCCGGACGCAAGCTGCGCGCCGGCCTGATCGGCCTCGGCGCGATGGGCCGCAACCACGCCCGGGTGCTCGCCGGACTGGACGGCGTCGAGCTGGTCGGCATCGTGGACCCGGCTGGCGACACCACCGGCACGCTGCGGGCGCCGGTGGTGCCCGAGCTCGGCGACCTGCTCGCCCTCGGCGTCGACTACGCGGTGGTGGCCTGCCCGACCGCGCTGCACGAGCGGATCGGCCTGGAACTGGCCGCCAACGGCGTCAGCGCCCTGATCGAGAAGCCCCTCGCGCAGAGCGTCGACGCGGCGCTGCGACTCGTGGAGGCCTTCGAGGCCGCCGGCCTGGTGGCCGGGGTGGGGCACATCGAGCGGTACAACCCCGCCCTGCAGAACCTGCGCACCCGCCTGGAGGCGGGCGAGCTGGGCGAGGTCTACCAGGTCGTCACCCGCCGGCAGGGCCCCTTCCCGCACCGCATCGCCGACGTCGGCGTGGTGATGGACCTGGCCACCCACGACATCGACCTGACCAGCTGGGTGACCGGCCAGGAGTACACCTCGGTGTCGGCCCGGACGGTCTCGCGCAGCGGCCGGCTGCACGAGGACATGGTCGCCGTGGTGGGGCAGCTCGCCGACGGCACCATGGTCAACCACCTGGTCAACTGGCTGAGCCCGCTCAAGGAGCGGTCCACGGTGATCACCGGTGACCGGGGCTGCTTCGTCGCCGACACCCTCACCGCCGACCTCACCTTCTACGCCAACGGCGCCATCGACACCGAGTGGGAGGCGCTGCGCGCGTTCCGGGGCGTCGCCGAGGGCGACATGGTGCGCTACGCGATCCCGAAGCGGGAGCCGCTGCTGGTCGAGCACGAGCGCTTCCGCGACGCCGTCGAGGGCAAGGAGAGCGACATCGTGACGCTCCGGCAGGGCCTGCGCACGGTCGAGGTGGCCGGGGCCGTCCTCCGTTCCGCCAGCGACGGCGTCACCGTGCCGATCGACTCCGCCACCGGGAAGGTCGACGCATGAAGGTCCTGATCGCCGGGGGCGCCGGTTTCATCGGCAGCACCATCGCCTCCGCCTGCCTGGACGCGGGCCTCACGCCCGTGATCCTGGACGATCTCAGCACGGGCCGGGCCGAGTTCGTGCGGGACCGGATCTTCTACCGGGGTGACATCGCCGACCGGCAGCTGGTCGACCGCATCTTCGCCGAGCACCCGGACATCGAGGCGGCCGTCCACTGCGCCGCGCTGATCGTGGTGCCGGACTCGGTCGCGCACCCGCTGCGCTACTACCGGGAGAACGTCGGCAAGACGGTCGAGTTCCTCGACGCGCTCGTCGCCAACGGGTGCGACCGGTTCCTGTTCAGCTCCTCGGCGGCCATCTACCAGCCCGGTGACGACTTCGCCGTCGACGAGACGTCCCCGGTCGCCGGCACCAGCCCGTACGCGCACAGCAAGGCCATGGTGGAGCAGGTGCTCCAGGACAGCGCCCGGGCGTACGCGCTGCGGGTCATCTCGTTGCGCTACTTCAACCCGGTCGGCGCCGACCCCCGGATGCGGACGGGCCTGCAACTGGCCCGCCCGTCGCACGTGCTCGGCAAGATGATCGAGGCGACGCGGACCGGGGAGCCGTTCCAGGTCACCGGCACCGACTGGCCGACCCGCGACGGCTCGGGCATCCGGGACTACGTGCACGTGTGGGACCTCGCCGAGGCGCACGTCGAGGCGTTGCGCCGGTTCGACACCGTCCTCGCCCCGGGCCGCGCCGGCTACGAGGTCGTCAACCTGGGCACGGGCAACGGCACCACGGTCCGCGAGTTGCTGACCGCGTTCACCAACGTGCTGGGCCGGCCGATCGAGACCCGCCTGTCGCCCCGGCGGCCGGGCGACTCGGCCGGCACGTACACCCGCAGTGAGCGAGCCCGGGAACTGCTCGGGTGGCAGCCGAGGCTGTCCCTGGAGGACGGCATCCGGCACTCGTTGCAGTGGGCGGAGCTGCGCGACAGCCGACTCGGCGCTCCCGACCAGGAGCTGTCCGCCGCCGTTTCCGGAGCGGACGGCCACCGGCCTGCCCTGACCCCGTCCCCGCGGTCCGCCTGACGACGGACAGCCGAGACACCGACGAGGCCCCACACCGCATCCGGTGTGGGGCCTCGTCGTACGTTCCGGCCTGGCTAGCTCTGCCCGCCGTCGAGGATCATCCGGTCGAAGCGGTGCTTCACGACGGACCAGTCCCATTCCCGCAGGGCGTGCTCGGACGCCGCCCGACCGGTGGCCCGCCAGGTCTCCTCGGTGGCCGTGGTGGCGAGGATCCGCTCGACCGCCTCCTCCGGGGTGCCGATGACCCACCCCTCGGGGTACAGCGTGCGGGCGCTGTGCGGACGGCCCGCGAAGAACGGCCAGTCCCGTACTACCGGGACGGCGGCGCTCGCCGCCCCCTCCATGAGGCCGCAGTGGCACCCCTCGCGGACCGAGGAGCTGATGATGACGCCGATGTCGGTGAGCATCTTCGGCACGTCGTTGGTCGGACCGAGCCGGCGGACCGCGCCCGACGGCTCCAGCTCGGCGAGGTCCCGGTGGAACGCTTCCAGGTACTCGCGGGTGGCGATGCTCACGTCGGGGTTCATCTCCCCGCCGACCAGGAGCAGCCGGTAGCGGTCGTCCCGCCGGCGCAGGAGCCGGAGCACCTCGATCGCCCACCGCGGGTCCTTGGCGACCTGGTTGATGCCCACCATGCCGAGCTGGAAGCGGGCCTCCGGAGCCTTGTCGATCTGGAAACCGCGCAGGTCCATCGCGTTGTCCAGCACGTGCATCCGAGGCGCGTCGGCGCCCTGCAACTGCGGGACCAGGGTGGTGGTCAGGTCCTTGATGTGGTCCGCGACGAAGACGAGGTCGTCGATGCGCGAGAAGTCGACCATGTGCGGCCAGCGGGAGATCGCCTCGTAGCTGTGCAGCCGCGCGATGATCCGGGTGGTGCCCGGATCGATCATGGTGAACAGCGCGGCCGGCGCGACGCACCAGTCGACGAACACGGTGTCGGCCCAGTCGAGGTGCGGGCGCAGCCGATCCTCGACCTTCGCGCCGTAGGCCGTCTGGTCCGCCGACAGCCGGTGCTCGAGCATCGACTTGGCGGCCCAGGTCACGCTCTTCAGCGCGGCGTTCGCCGCGAGGTCGAGGAAACGGACCTCGACGTCCGGGTGCGCCTCGTAGTGCGCCCGGATCAGCTTCAGGAAGTTGTCGTTGGCGCTGGTGGCGATGAGCAGCCGCAACGGCCGCCCGGTGGGCGGCGGCGCCGCCGGCTGCAGCCGCCCGCGGGGTGCGGCCACGGTGGTCGCCGTGAGCGACCGCCGGAACGGCGCGATGAAGCCCTCCGGGTCCTGCGCCAGCGGCGAGCTGAGCTGGTCGATGTGCAGCACCCGGTCGAAGGCCAGCGTCATGGCCCGGTTGAGCAGGTTGGCGGCGGCGGCGTTCTCGTCGACCCGGTGCCGCTGGTCGGCCACGGAGAGCAGCGCCTCCACCGCGGGCTTGAGGTCGCGGGGGGCGATGCCGGCCTTGAGTTGCCGGCTGGCGGCGTCAGCCAGCATCCGCGCCCGCGCGGCGGGCTGGCTGAGCTTGCCCGCCGTGGCGTTGAGGATGAGCGCCTCGCCGTCGGGACGGCCCGCCCACGCCATGCTGTCCGCCACCTGGCGGGCGACCTTTGCCCGTAGCGAGTCGGGCATCCGCGGTGCCTGCACGGCGGTGAGCCACAGCTGGGTGCCGATCTTGCTGCGCATCAGGGGTCGGGCGGTGACGGCCGACACCGCCGCGTGGGGAGCGGCGTGCACCAGCCGGCTCACGCCCTGCCGGACGACGTCGGACGACGGAAGCCCGTTCGCCAGCCGTTGCAGCGGGCTCGGCGCGGGACGCATCTTCCGCTCCGCGATGGCCTGCACCGCGGCCGCCACCCCGTAGCGGGCGTCGGCGGTGCGGTTGCGCTGGGCGAGCCGCCAGACCGTGTAGATGGCGTGCGCGTCCATCGCCACCAGCACGTCGGCGCTGCGGTACCGCTCCCGCAGCCACGGCTCACGGCGGATCCGCGCCCACACCCGCTCGCCGGGCCCCGCGCGCAGCGCGGTCCTGCTGGGTGCGGTCTTGGCGATCGCCTCGGGCAACGCGCACAGGCCGTCCACCCCCAGGTCGGCGGGGAGTTCGTCCGGGTTGAGCGCGCCCACCAGGTAGACGCGTGCGCCCTGCTCCCGGAGCCGGCGCACCGCGCCGGACAGGATTCCGGGCTGGGGCGGCGTGCCCGCGACCAGCAACACCTCGGTCATGCGCTCACACCGCCCGCCCGGACGGACTCGGCCGCACCGGTGGTCGGGGTTGCGCCCGACGGATGGACGGCAGCGCCGTTGACCGGCAGATCGTGCGGATCACTCAGCGCGTACTCGGCCAGTTGCCGTACGGCCCTGGTCATCAGTCCCTCCCGGGTGAAGGGGTCGGCGTGGGCGCGCACCGCGGCCCGTTCGGTGTCGGTGGCCTCGAGGGTCGCCCGCGCGGCCTCCCGGAAGGCGTTGGTGAGCTTCATCTCGTCGAGCCCGAACGCGCCGCTCCAGAGCGGGTGCCCGGTCAGCACCCGGGACGCGTCATGGTCGACCTCGTGCACCGACACGATCGGCAGGCCGGTCGCCATGTACTCGTAGACCTTGCCGGAGGTGACGTAGCGACCGCCGATGAGGATCAGCACCAGGGCGTCCCAACGGGCGTAGGTGTCGGCCACCTCCGCCTTGCGCACCGGCCCGCCGAAGGACACGCCGTCCTGCTCGGCGTCGCGGATCAGCTCGGTGAGGCTGTTCGCCTCCCGGTTCGCCCCGGCGCCGATGTGGCCCCGGATGTCGAGCTTCGCGTTGCGCAGCAACGGGTCCTGTTGCCGCGCGGCCCGCCAGGCGTTCAGCACGACACCCAGCTGCTGCCGGGAGTAGTTCACCGTGCCCAGGTAGCCGAAGGTGAGACCGGCGTCGAGGTCGGCCTTGCGCGGCTGGGCCGGAACGCTGTCCTTGTCGTAGCCGTTGCGCACCACGTGGACCCGGTCGGCGACGTGCGGGTAGCGGGCCCGGTAGTGCTCCGCGATGGGGTCGTTGACCACCCACAGCGAGAGGCAGTGATCCATGATCTTGCGTTCCCAGGCGCCCGCCTCGGAGTCCGGGGTGAACGCCTCCCCGCCGTTGACCACGTCGATGGACCAGCCGTCGCGGAAGTCGACGGCGTAGGGGACACCGCACTCCTCCCACAGCTTCCAGGCGGCGGCCAGGTTGACGTAGGGGACGCAGCTGGCGAGCAGCAGGTCGGCCGGGTGCCGGCGGTGGACGTCGAGCACCGCCCGCTCGAGGGTGCCGCGCCAGCCGCCGAAGACCGGCTCCGGGAACTGCTTCTGCTCCCGCTTGCGCAGCCTGGTCAGCCACTTGTCCGGGCGCAGCGCGCGCTCCTCGCTGAACTTGCGGATGTCGGTCTCGAGGTCCTCCCGGGCGAGCGGGAGCTCCACGATCTCGATGCCCGGATCGACATTCTCCGAGAGGGTGTAGTCCAGCCCCGAGTCCCGCTCCCACGACGCGGCGGCGATCGTCACGACGGTGACGTCCCAGCCGAGCCGACGGAACTGGTTGGCGGTCTCCCGCATCCGGTATGCGCAGCTCTTGGCCGCCGGAGGGAACCCGATGGCGAGGTAGATCAGGTGGGGCCGGACCCGCTCGTCGCGCCGGCCCGAGCGGGCGGAGTACGACGAACGTCCGTTTCCAGAGGATGCTGACACGGAGGGAGAAGCTAGCACGGGCAGGTGAGCTGCGTCCGTCTTCGCGTTGTCCGGCATGTTCACCTCGACTCCAGGATGGAGACGACGCGCTCGGCGGCCCGACCGTCGCCGTACGGGGTGCCACGGTCGGCGGTGGGTGCCGGCCGGGTGGCCACGTCGATCCACTCCGCCCGGCTCAGCGCGGACGGCTCGGGCACCAGACGGTTCCAGTCACCCTCGAGGGTCTCGATCCACTCCGTCTCCGGGCGCAGCGTGGTGCACGGCCGGGCCAGCAGGTGAGCTTCCTTCTGCAGCCCGCCGGAGTCGGTGACCACACCGGCGGAACCGATGACGGCGGCGACCATGCCGGCGTACGGCAGCGGCCGCCCGACGTGCACCGCGCCCCGGGCGAGCTTGACGCCGTGCTCCTCGGCCTTGGCCACGAGGCGCGGATGCGCCAGCAGCGCGACCGGCACGGGCAGGTCGGCCAGCGCGTCGACCAGGGCGGCCAGCCGCTCGGCGGAGTCGGTGTTCTCGGCGCGGTGCACGGTGGCCAGCAGGTACGGCTCGCCGGGCTCGATGCCCTCCGGCAGCGCGGGGGCCGGGTGCCGGCCGGCCAGCACCGCGTCGCGTACGCCGAGGCAGACGTCGACCATCACGTCGCCGGCGAGAACTGACCGGTCGGCGAGCCCTTCCGCGGCGAGGTGCCGCATGGCCTCCTCCGTCGGTGCGAGGAGCAGGTCCGCGGCGTGGTCGGTGAGGATCCGGTTGTGCTCCTCCGGCATCCGCCGGTTGAACGAGCGCAGCCCGGCCTCGAGGTGCGCGACCGGCAGGTGCAGCTTGACCGCGGAGACGGCGCCGGCGAGGGTCGAGTTGGTGTCGCCGTAGACCAGGACCCAGTCGGGCTTCTCGGCCAGGAACACCGGGTCCAGCGCGGCGAGGGCCTTGCCGGTCTGCACGCCGTGCGACGCCGAGCCGATGCCCAGGTGCACGTCCGGGTCGGGGATGCCGAGCCCGGAGAAGAAGACGTCGGAGAGGTCGGCGTCGTAGTGCTGCCCGGTGTGCACGATGACGTGCTCGTGCTCCGTGCGGGCGAAGGCTGCGGCGATGGGTGCGAGCTTGATCAGCTGGGGACGGGCCCCGACCACGCTGATGACCTTCACTTGGGTGGCTCCTCCGAGTGGTTTCGTGAAGGGCAGCCGGCGTGCCCCGGCACGGTCCCTGGATGTCGACGAATTCTGCCTCAGCCGAACAGGCCGTTCCAAATCTACGCCGGGTCCGCCGAAACCGCCGATGGGCGACATCGGTGCGTCATCGCGGTGCCGGGATGGCACGGATCGTCCCGACGGCACTGTTTGGCCCTGTTTATTGGCGGCCGTCCGGATAGGCCCGCCGCCTGTTGACCCGCGCCGCCCGGATGGGGCCCACCTGTGGCCGGTCGCGATCCGCTGTCCGCGCGCCGGGCGACTCGCGGTCGGCCGGGCGCGGCTAAGATCCGCGGTCGTGACGACAGGGCCTACGGAACAAGTGGCGAGCAGCAGATCGACGCCCGACGGGTCCCGGGCGGACCCGGCGGCCACCCGGCTCGCCGAACCGGGCACATCCGCCGGCCACGGGGACGCGGCGGTCCGGGAGGGCCAGACCGCCCCCGCGACCGCGACCCGGCGGTACGCGTGGTCCGGCCCGGCGTGGCTGACCCGCTCGCGGCTGGCCGACCTGCTCGCAGCGGCGGTCTACCTCCTCGGCGCGCTCATGCTGACCGTGCGGGGCTGGCGCGACCCGGACGGCCGCCTGCTCGGTACCCGGCCCGACGACCAGGGCTTCAACGAGTGGATGCTGGCGCACGCCGCGCACGCGACGACGCACCTGAAGAACCCCTTCTTCACCACGCTGCAGAACGCCCCCGAAGGCGTCAACCTCGTGGCCAACGTGGGCATGCAACTGACCGGCATCCTGCTCACCCCGGTCACGGTGCTGGGCGGCCCCTCGCTGTCGTTCCTGCTGCTGCTCACCCTGAACCTCCTCGGCACCGGGTTCGCCTGGTACTGGGTGCTGTCCCGTCACCTGGTGGAGTCCCGGGCGGCGGCCTTCGTCGGCGGCCTGTTCTGCGCCTTCGCGCCGGCGATGGTGGCGCACAGCAACGGACATCCGCACATCACCGCCCAGTGGCTGGTGCCGTTCATCGTCTGGCGCATCGTCCTGCTGGCCCGGCCCGGCGCGGCGGTTCGCAACGGGCTGGTCCTGGGCGCGCTGGTCGCCGCCCAGTTCTACGTCGGCCTGGAGATCCTCTTCCTGGTCGCGCTCGGTGCCGCGATGGCGACGATCGCCTACGTGCTGCTCCGGCCGCGGGAGGCGCTGCGCCGCGCGCCGTCCGCACTCGCCGCCCTGGGGATCGCCGGCGCGCTCGTGCTCGCGGTCACCGCCTACCCGCTGTGGATGCAGTTCGTCGGCCCGCAGCACCGCGTCGGCCACCCCGGCAACCCGGACGTCTACTCGCTCAGGCTCGGGTCGTTCGTCGCCTACGCCACCGAGTCAATCGGGGGAGGGCCGGACAGCGCGAAGGGCCTCTCCGCCAACACCACCGAGGAGGCCAGTTTCTACGGCTGGCCCGTCCTGGTGCTGGTGGCCGTCGCGGTTGCCGCGCTCCGACGGGAGCTGGGGGTGCGCGTGCTCGCCCTGGTCGGCATCGCCTCCGGTCTGTTCGCCCTCGGGTCGACGCTGAGCTGGGGCGCGCGGAAGACCGACATCCCCGCCCCGTTCGCGCTCATCAACGGCCTGCCGATCATCGACGCGATGGTGATCGCCCGGTTCGCGCTGATCACCACCGTCGTCATCGGGCTGCTGCTGGCGTTCGGCCTGGACCGTGTGACGGCCCTGGCGAAGCGGTCGGACGGCCACGTCGGCCGGCCGCTGCGGGTGCTGGCCGGCGCGGCGCTGGCGGCGGCGCTGCTGCCGATGCTGCCGACGCCGCTGGAGGCGAAGGGCCGCACCGAGGTGCCGTCCTTCGTCACCTCGGGGGCGTGGCGGGACCACGTCGCCGAGGGCAGGACCCTGGTGCCCGTGCCCGTGCACAACATGACCTCGATCTACTGGGGTGCGGCGAGCCTGACCGGGTTCGCCGTCCCGCAGGGCTACTTCCTCGGTCCCACCTCGCCGACCGACGACACCGGCCGATGGGGTGTGGCGCCCCGGCCGACCGCGGTCCTGCTCACCGGCGTCGGGGCGGGCACCCGGCAGCCCACCGTCACGGGCCCGGAGCGGGAGCAGGCCGTGGCCGACGTGCGGTGGTGGAAGGCCGACGCGGTGGTGCTGCCGTCGCATCCGAGGGAGGCCGAGCTGAAGACCGTCCTCGACGCCTGCTTCGGCCCGGGCCAGCGCGTCCAGGACGTGTGGGTCTGGGACGTGCGGCCGCTGACCCGCTAGGTGCACCGCCACCGGCCTCGGGCGCCCGGCGGGTCGCCGGTCAGGGCGAGGCGGTCCAGATCAGCAGCAGGTAGGAGCCGAAGTAGGCGGAGATGACGGTCATGGTGACCAGCACGACCGCCATCCGTGGCCCGGTGGTCCCGGCCAGCCACCGTGCCACCGGCAGGAGGAGGGCGAACGCCGGCAGCAGGAACCGGGCCTTGGAGTAGAAGTAGCCGGACGAGCCCAGCGTGGTCAGCAGCAACAGGCCGCTGAACATCAGCAGCGGCCACGGCTGCCGGTCGAGGCAGCTCAGCACGAACAGGGCGACGGACACCAGCGCCACCGTCGCCACCATGTACCACTGCAGGGACGAGGGCTCGTCGAGTGCCTTCCCCAGCGCCTCGACCGAGGCCGCGCCGGCGTCGAAGGTGGAACCCCAGCCGGCGGACTGGATGTGGAACCAACCGTCGGGCCGGCCGGTGCGCCAGCCCACCCAGGAGAGGTACCCCACCCACCCCAGCGGAGCCAGCACGAGGGCGACCGCCGCCCGCCAACCGCCGTACCGGCGAACCAGAGCGATCAGCGCGGCGAGCATCACCACGGGGATCAGGGCGGAGGCGGTCGGCCGGGTCAGGCCGGCGAGCAGGCACAGCACGCCGGCGGTCAGCCAGCGTCGGGTCAGCACGGCGTACAGCGACCAGGCGGCGAGGGCGGTGAAGAGCGACTCGGTGTACGCCATCGACTGGACCATCGCGTGCGGCAGCAGGCCCCACACCACCGCGAGCAGGACGCCCGTGCGCCGCCCGTGCAGATGGTTGCCCACGGCGAACAGCCCCCAGGCGGCCGCCAGCGACGCGACCCAGGCGACCGCGATGGCGGTGTTCCGCATGGCCAGCGGCGACAGCGGCTCCAGCCAGGAGACCACGTACGGGTAGAGCGGGAAGAACGCCATGTCGCTCTGCAACCGCTCGCCGGAGTCGTAGCCCCGCTCGGCGATCCGGAGGTACCAGCCGGCGTCCGCCCTGATGCCGATGAGCCGGCCGAACCGGGCGTCCCTCGCGTCCGCCCACACCGCCAGAGTGACCAGTCCGACGGCCCGTACCGCGGTGTAGCCGACGAGAGCCGGCCAGGCGAGGAGCAGGGCGCTTCGCAGCCGGCGGATCATGCCACCGGGCCCGGCGGCCGCGGTGGCGCCGACAGCCGTTGTCTCCCGATCAGGGTCGGTTCTGACGTCCATGACCATGCCTTCTCGACGACCGTCCCCCGCGTCGACCGCCGGGCGAACCGCAGCCCAGGCCCAGTGCTCCGGTGATCGAATTGCGCCCGCGGCAGACTATCAGGCGCTGCGGGCGAGGGACGGCAGCGACGCGGCGGTCCGGCGGGGCGGCCCGGACGCCGGCCAAGGGCCCCCACCAGTCCGGATGGAGCCACCGGCGGCCGGCCCGGCCGCGCGCCTCACCGGGGGCGGTCAGGTGTCACCGACCGTGCACCTGTGTGCCGTACACTCGCCGAGGTTCCGCCCGGGCCGCCGCCACAGCGAGAGGCAGACGATGAGGTTCGACGGGGAGAGCGGCCGGACGAGCGCGCCGGACGTCAGCGTCGTCGTCGCGGTCTACAACACGATGCCCTACCTGACCACCTGCCTGACCTCGCTGGTCGAGCAGACCATCGGCCGGCATCGGCTGCAGGTGGTGGCGGTGGACGACGGCTCGACCGACGGCAGCGGCGAGGAGCTCGACCGTTTCGCGGCGCGGTATCCGGAGACCTTCACCGTGCTGCACCAGGCGAACTCGGGCGGGCCGGCCGCGCCGAGCAACCGGGCGTTGGAGCGGGCCACCGGGCGGTACGTCTTCTTCATCGGCTCCGACGACCACCTCGGGCCGGAGGCCCTGGAGCGACTCGTCACCGCGGCGGACCGGTGGGAGTCCGACGTCGTGCTCGGCCGGATGGTGGGCACCAACAAGCGGTACGTTCACCAGGCGGTCTACGCCAGCAGCGCGCCCGACGTCGACCTGTTCGACAGCGAGCTGCCCTGGTCCCTGTCGAACACCAAGCTGTTCCGTCGCGATCTCGTCGAGCGGCACCACCTGCGCTTCCGCGAGGACATGCCCATGGGCAGCGACCAGCCGTTCACGCTGGAGGCCTGCTACCGCGCCCGGCGGATCTCGGTGCTCGCCGACTACGACTACTACTTCGCCGTGCGCCGGGAGAACGCGCAGAACATCACCTATCGCAGCCGGCACGAGGAGCGGCTGCGCTGCGCGGAGGAGATCGTCGATTTCGTCGCCAGCCTGATCGAACCCGGTCAGCGGCGCGACGCGGTGCTGGTGCGGCACTTCACCTGGGAGGTCGCGAAGCTGCTTCGCAAGGACTTCCTCGACCTGCCGGAGGATGCCCAGCAGCAGGTGCACACGCGGATCCGCAAGCTGGCCGACCAGTACCTCACCGACGGCATCCGGGACCGGCTTCCGGCCGACGTCCGGCTGCGGCTGGCCATCGCCCAGCACGGCGACCTCGCCCAGCTGCTCGACCTGGTCCGGCAGCAGGCCGGCAGCGAACTGCCCCCCGTGACGGTCGAGGACGGCCGGTGGTACGCCGGGTACGTCGGCTTCCGCGATCCGCAGCTGTCGCTGCCGGACGACCTCTACGACGTCACCCACCGCGCCGGCGAGATCATGGCGCGGCTCACCGCGACGGACCTCACCTGGCGGCACGACCCCGCCGGAAACCGGGTGCTGACCGTCACCGCCCGGCCCCCGTGGACGGGCCCCGGCACGGAGGCGTGCGGGCCGCTCCGGATCGGCGTGGGAGAGCTGACCGTCGACGGCGTGGTCTCGGGCGGCCGGGACGGTACCGTCGTGCGGGCGGACCTTCCGGCGGACGAACTGGTGCGGGCCGTGGGCAGCGGGCGCCAGGTGGTGCGGGCCAGGGCCGAGGGCAGCGGGTCCCGCCCGGTTCCCGTCCGCGCCGAGCGGCGGCTGTCCGCGCCGCGCGTCGTCGTCCGACAGGGGGTCCGGTTGTATCTCGTCACGCCCACCGTCAACCACAAGGGCCAGGTGATCGTCGCGGTCACTCCGGTGACTCCGCGTCGGCTCATCGCCCGTCTGCGCCGTATCTGGCCCTCAGGAGGAAAGTAGTTCCATGAACATCTGCGTCGTCGCGCTGGGGAAGATCGGTCTGCCGCTCGCCGTGCAGTTCGCCACGAAGGGCCACCGGGTGATCGGTGCCGACGTCTCCGAGCGGGTCGTCGGGCTGGTCAACGACGGGGCGGTGCCCTTCCCCGGTGAGACCGACCTGGACGTCAAGCTCAAGGAGACGGTGGCCGCCGGGCTGCTGAGCGCCACCACCGACACCGCCGCCGCGGTCGCCGAGTCCGAGGCGGTCGTGGTGGTCGTGCCGCTCTTCGTGGACGCCGAGGGCGTGCCGGACTTCGGCTGGATGGACGACGCGACCCGCGCCATCGCCGCCGGGCTGAAGCCGGGCACCCTGGTCAGCTACGAGACCACCCTGCCGGTCGGCACCACCCGCAACCGCTGGGCGCCGATGCTCCAGGAGGGCTCGGGGCTGACCGCGGGCAAGGACTTCCACCTCGTCTTCAGCCCCGAGCGGGTGCTCACCGGCCGGGTCTTCGCCGACCTGCGCCGCTACCCGAAGCTGGTCGGCGGCATCGACGAGACGTCGGCGGCGCACGGCGTCCGCTTCTACGAGGCGGTGCTGGACTTCGACGAGCGGCCCGACCTCGACCTCCCCAACGGCGTCTGGGACCTCGGCTCCGCCGAGGCGTCCGAGCTGGCCAAGCTGGCCGAGACCACCTACCGGGACGTCAACATCGGGCTGGCCAACCAGTTCGCCCGGTTCGCCGACACCGTCGGCGTGGACGTCACCAAGGTCATCGCGGCCTGCAACACCCAGCCGTACAGCCACATCCACCAGCCGGGCATCGCGGTCGGCGGGCACTGCATCCCGATCTACCCCCGGATGTACCTGTGGAACGACCCGGCGGCCACCGTCGTCCGCTCGGCCCGTGAGGCCAACGCGGCGATGCCCGAGTACGCGGTCGACCTGCTCGCCGCCGCGTACGGCGACCTGACCGACGTCGGGGTGCTGGTGCTGGGCGCCGCCTACCGGGGCGGGGTCAAGGAGACCGCCTTCTCCGGTGTCTTCCCGACCGTGGACGCGCTGCGGCGGCGTGGTGCCCGGCCGTACGTCTCGGATCCGATGTACACCGACGAGGAACTCGCCGCGCACGGCCTGCCGCCGTACGCCGGTGAGCCGCTCGGCGCGGCCGTGGTGCAGGCGGACCACGCGGAGTACCGCACCCTCAGCCCGTCCGACCTGCCCGGCGTGACCGTCCTGGTGGACGGCCGCCGGGTCACCGACCCGGCCCGCTGGGCCGGCGTGCGGCGGGTGGTCATCGGCGGCTGACCGCCGACGCGCGTCACGGGGCCCCGACCGGGAACGGCCGGGGCCCGTCGCGTCGTGGCCGGGCGCGGCCCGCCGGTGGGCCACGCGACACCCCGGCAATACTCGAAGGACATGCCACGTTAAGGTCGCACCTGCCCGGATTCGCCGGTGATCGATAGGGGAGTTGTCTTTGTTCAGCAAACTGCGCAGGCAGCCGGATGCCGGCCTCATTGGCGCGCTACTGCTGTCGTACGCCGTCATGGTGCTGGCCGGGGCCCTCGGCTGGATGATCCCCTTCGCGGTCGCCGGCCTGGCCGCCGCCGCCGGTGAGCTCACCCTGCTGCGCCGGCCGGGCGGCGAGGCGCTGCTGGCGAAGGCCGGGATCGGACAGCTCCACCGGCACCTGGCCCGGGACCTGTCGGTCGTCCTGCTGATCGTGACGACGGTCCGTCCCGGCCCGACGGGGCTGGTCCTGGTCCTGCTGCTGCCCGCGGCGCTGCTGGCGCTCGGCCTCGGCACGGGGGTGCTGGCGCGGCTCGGCGAGCGTGGCGCCACCGTCGCCTTCGTCCGCAACGTCGACCTCGGGCGGTCCTCCGGGGCGCCCAGGCCGCCGGCCTGGGCCGTCGCCGTCGAGGGGGACCGGCTGCCGCTGCTCAACCTGCTGCTGGTGCCGGCGGCCGTGGTAGCGGCGCTGGTCGACGAGGTGACGCCGGTGGTGCTCACCGCGGCGGTCACGCTGGTGGCGGGGGCGCTGGTCGCCGCCGTGCTCGCGCTGGCCTGGCTGCGCGGGCGCGGCCGGGCCACCTCGGCGCTGCCGGCGGCGCAGAACTGGCTCGTCCGGGAGCAGCCGGATCTGGCGCTCTACTTCGCCGGCCCGGTCAAGGACGTCTACCAGGCCAACATGTGGCTCGCCCCGGTCGAGGCGACGGGCCGCCGGGCGGTGGTGCTGGTGCGCCAGGAGGAAGCGTTCCGGGCGCTCGCCGACACCCGCCTGCCGGTGATCTGCGTACCCGCCGGCACCGACTTCATGAACCTCGAACTGGGCAGCCTCCGGGCCGCCCTCTACGTGGCGAACGTGGGCGCCAACATCCACCTGCTGCGCGAGCCGGGCGTGAAGCACGTCTTCGTCGGCCACGGCGACAGCGACAAGCAGGCCAGCGTCAACCCGTACAGCAAGGTCTACGACGAGGTCTGGGTGGCCGGTCCGGCCGGGCGGGAGCGGTACGCCCTGAGCGGGGTCGGCGTACTCGACCGCGACATCGTCGAGATCGGCCGGCCGCAGCTGGCCGGCGTGCAGACCTTCGGCTCGGCGGCCACCGGCCGGCCGTTCACGGTGCTGTACGCCCCGACCTGGGAGGGGTGGCTGGAGGAGGAGGTCTACCACACCTCCGTGGTGCTGATGGGCGAGCGGATCGTCGCCGGCCTGCTGGCCACCCCCGGGGTGCGGGTCATCTACAAGCCGCACCCGCTCACCGGCAGCCGGTCGGCCAAGGCGCGGTCGGCCAACGACCGGATCGTCCGGCTGATCCGCGCCGCCGGCGGGCAGACCGACGCGACCTCGCTGGCCGGCGACGCGCACCTCGTGGTCACCGGCCGGACGCCGGGCCTGTTCGACTGCTTCAACCAGACCGACCTGCTGGTCAGCGACATCTCCAGCGTGGTCTCGGACTTCATGCAGAGCCAGCGGCCGTACGTCGTGGCGAACCCGGCCGGGCTGCCGGAGGACGAGTTCCGCCGCCGGTACCCGACGGCGCGGGCCGCGTACCTGCTCGGTGCGGACTGCGGCGAGCTGGCGAAGATCGTCGCGGTGGCCCGCGCCGGTGACGACCCGATGACCGAGGCGCGGCGGGAGCTGAAGACGTACCTGCTGGGCCCGGACGAGCCGAACCCGATGGAGCGGTTCCGGGCTGAGGTCGACCGGCTCTGCGGCTGACGCGTCGACGCGGGGGCGGTGTCCGGGCGGTGCCGGTCGCCGCCCCCGCGTCCGTTCAGCCCCGCTGCGGCGGGTTGTCCACGTCGCGCGAGACCACCTCGCCGCGCTCGTCGACCCAGCCCTTCGGGCGCGCCGGGTTGCCGGCGACGAGCTGGTACGGCGCCACGTCCCGGGTCACCACGGACCCGGCCGCGATCATCGCGTACTCGCCGACCTCGATGCCGCAGACGAGGGTGGCGTTGGCGCCGATCGAGGCGCCCCGGCGGACGAGGGTCGGGGTGATCGTCCAGTCCGGATTCTGCGCCCGGGGCCGGAAGTCGTTGGTGAAGACCGCGCACGGGCCGACGAAGACCTCGTCTTCGATGGTCACGCCCTGGTAGACCGAGACGTTGTTCTGGATCTTGACCAGGTCGCCGACCGTCACGCCGGCGTCGACGTACACGTTGCGGCCGATGACACAGCCGGCGCCGATCTGCGCCGAGGACCGGACGTGGGCCAGGTGCCAGACCTTGGTGCCGTCGCCGACGCGGGCGCCCTCCTCGACGTCGGCCGTCGGGTGGACGAAGACCGAGGGGGGCGTGGAACTGCTGTCAGTCATGTGTCAACTCGTTCGGTTCGGGGCGCGTGCCGGGCGCCGTCGGTGCCGCGCCTCGGCGGCCACGCAGCCGGCCCCCGCCGCGCGGTGCGGATCCGCCGTACCGCCCGGTACGCGCAGCACGGCCGGGGCGGGACGGGCTCGGCGTAGCATAGCCAGCCGTCAGTCGAGCAGCGCCGCCACCGCCTCGGCGGCCGGCAGGTCCGCCGGCAGCGCGTCGGCGGCCACCACGGCCGGCACCGGCAGCAATCCGTACAGGTGCGGGAAGAGCGCGCCGTCGCGCGACGGCTCCCAGCGCAGCGCGTCGCCCAACCGGTCGGGGTCCACCGTCAGCATGGTCAGCCCGGTGGCGCCGGCGAAGTACCGCCGGGCCGTCCCGACCACCTGGTCGGCGCCGGAGAGGTGGATGAACCCGGACTGCCGGTCCATTGCCGTACCGTCGAAGTGGCCGGCGGCCAGCGCGTCGTCCCACTCGATGGTGGTCAGCAGCTTGTAGATCACCCCGGCAGCCTACGCGCGGCCGGTCCGGCCGACGGCCGCCCCGGTTTCCCCGTACCGCCCCGGTGCCCGCCGCCGGCCGGCATGCTCTGGGCAGCGGGTCGCGGAGGGATGGCGATGGAGAACTACGACGAGGACTGGACCGACAGCCAGCGGGCGCTCTACGACGAGTGCCACCGGGCGGGCGGCGAGTGGGCGGACGACCCGGACACGCCGGCCGAGGACGTGCAGCACGTGATCAACCTCGGCCAGGCGGACGACGACACCCTCCCGGACGCCGAGATCGACTATCCGCCCCTGGTCGACGCGGTCACCCAGGCCACCGGCGAGATCGTCACCAGCGTGCCCGCCAGCCACCACGACCCCGGCTTCCGGGGCTTCGTCGACGGGGTCCGCGACGCCACGGCGGACGAGGTCTTCGGCCTCTGACCTGCCGGCCGACCCGCCGCCGGCGGCCCGGCGCCGCACCGCCGGCGCGGCCGGGGACCGGTCGGTGCGGTACCGGCCCTCCCGTCGCGCGCGTACTTCTGCCACCATTCGGGTCGACAGACCGACGAATGGGGGCCCGGGGTGCGCATCCTGCTGGTCGAGGACGACCGCCGGGTGGCCGCCGCGCTCTCCTCCGCCCTCACCCGCCGGGGGTACGAGGTGGAGCACGCCGCGACCGTCGCCGCTGCCCTCTCCGCCGCCCCCTGCGACCTGGTGCTGCTGGACCTGACCCTGCCCGACGGGGACGGCACCGACCTGTGCCGGGAGCTGCGGCGGCGCAGCAGCCAGCTCGGCATCATCGCGGTGACCGCCCGGGGCGAGGAACGGGACCGGGTGCTCGGCCTGCGGCTGGGCGCCGACGACTACGTGGTCAAGCCCTTCTCCATGACCGAGCTCCAGGCGCGCATCGAGGCGGTGCTGCGCCGCGCGGCGCACGCCGTGCCGGAGCGCAACCTGATCGAGGTGGGGCCCGTACGCGTCGACGTGTCCGCCCGGACGGTCACCGTCGCAGGCCGGCCGGTGGCGCTGACCCGCAAGGAGTTCGACGTTCTGCTCTCCCTGGCCCGGCAGCCCGGCGTGGCGGTGGCCCGGGAGCGGATCCTGCTCGACGCCTGGGGCACCACCTGGGGCGACGGGCACACGGTCGAGGTGCACGTCGGGTCGCTGCGCGGCAAGCTGGGCGACCCCGGCCTGGTGGAGACCGTGCGCGGCGTCGGCTACCGGCTGCGCGGCGAGTGAGGGGACCCCGTGCGACGTCGGTTGGTGATCAGCTACCTGCTGTTGATGGTGCTGGTGCTGATCGCGCTGGAGACCCCGCTGGCGGCCACCCTGGCCACCCGGGAGACCGACCGGGTACGCGCCGACCGGCTCGCCGACGCCACCCGGTTCGCCTCGCTGGCCGGCCCGGCGCTGCGGGGCGGCACGCCCGGCCCGCTCGACAACGAGCTGCGCAGCTACGACGCCCTGTACGGCATCGGCGCGGCGGTGGTCGACCGGGACCATCGGACGGTGGCGGCCTCGGAGAGCTGGCAGCCGGCCCCCGGTTCCCGCGAGGCGCTGGACACCGCGCTCTCCGGCCAGCAGGCCAGCGGGCCGGACGCGGTCTGGCCCTGGGTCGACGGGCCGATCGTGGTGGCGGTGCCGATCAACGACGGCGGTGAGGTGCTCGGGGCGGTGGTCATCACCACCCCGGCCGACGCGGTCCGGCGGGCCGTCACCGTCTGGTGGCTGGCGCTGGCCGGCACGGGTCTGCTCGCCGTGCTGGCCTGCGTGCTGACCGCGTTCGGGCTGGCCGGTTGGGTGCTGCGCCCGGTCACCGAGCTGGACGCGGTCACCCACGAGATCGCCGAGGGCGACGGCGGCGCGCGGGTCCAGCACCGGCTCGGCCCGCCGGAGCTGCGCCGCCTGGCGACCAGCTTCAACCACATGGCCGACGTCGTCTCCGACGTGATGGACCGGCAGCGGGCGTTCGTTGCGCACGCCAGCCACCAGCTGCGCAACCCGCTGACCGCGCTGCGGCTGCGGGTGGAGGAGCTGGGGCCGAGCCTGACCGACGCGGACGGGCGCGCCGAGCACCAACTGGCCCTGGAGGAGACCGACCGGCTGGCCCTCGTGCTGGACGCGCTGCTGACCCTGGCCCGCGCCGAACGGCGGGAGAACCAGCGGGTCACCGTCGACGCGGCGGCCGTCGCCGCGTCCCGGGTCGCCGCCTGGGAGCCGCTCGCCCGGCACCGCCGCATCGCCCTGAGGCTGGTGGTCGAGGACGCCCCGGCGTACGCACGGACCGTGCCGACCGCCATCGACCAGGCCCTGGACGCGCTGATCGACAACGCGGTCAAGTTCAGCGACGCCGGTGGGGAGGTGACGGTGACCGTCCGGCACCACGACGACGGCACCGCGCTGGAGGTCCGGGACACCGGTCCGGGCATGACGGCGAGCCAGCTCGACCAGGCGACCGAGCGGTTCTGGCGGGCCCCCGAGGTGCAGAACGTCGACGGGGCCGGGCTCGGCCTCACCATCGTCGCCGTGCTGGTCGACGCCTCGGACGGGCGGCTCACCATGCGCGGGGCCGAGCCGCGCGGCCTGGCCGCGGGCCTCTGGTTCCCCGCTCCCGGCGACGCTGCTCCCGGCGACCCCGCTCCCGCCGCGCCGGGCCGCGACGACGCTCCCGCGTCGCCCCGCGCCACGGGGCAGCTCGACAGGGGCGTCGGGGTGTAGCGGCGGCGGGTCAGGGCTTGGCGGCGCGGTACCAGTCGGCGGCGCCGGGGTGCAGTGGCAGCGGGGCGGTGGCGATGGCCGAGCGGGGGCTCATCCGACCGGCGGCCGGGTGCGCGGCGGCCAGCTCCTGGCGGCGTTCCATCAACAGCCGGGTCACCTCCCGGATCAGCGGCGTGGGCAGGTCGGCCCGGACGATCAGGAAGTTCGGGTTGGCCACCGTGGTCACCGGGTCCGTGCCGTACACCGAGCGGGGGATGTCCCGGGAGACGTAGACCTCCGGGTTGCTCTCGCGCAGCGGCCCGGTCCACTCGCCGAGGTCGACGATCCGGGTCGCGCTGTCGTCCGTGAGCTGCTCCACCGCCCGGACCGGCAGCCCGCCGGAGAAGAAGAACGCGTCGATCGTGCCGGCCCGCAGCGCCGCGACCGAGTCGTCGAGGCCGAGCCGCTCCTGGCGTACTCGGTCGCCGCCCAGGCGCGCCACCTCCAGCAGCCGGATGGCGGTGACCTCGGTGCCGGAGCCGGGCGCGCCCACGGACACCCGCCGCCCGCGCAGGTCGGCCAGCGTGCGGACGGGACCGCCGGCGGTGGTGACCAGGTGCAGCAGGTCGTCGTACACCCGGGCGACCGCGACCACGGACGGGTGCGCCGCCGGCGCCGCCGGCAGCACGTCGGCCTGGGTGAAACCCAGTTCGGCCTCGCCGGCGCCGACCAGCCGGACGTTCTCCGCCGAGGCGGCCGTCACCACCACGCTGGCCCGGACGTCCGGCAACTCCCGGTTGAGCACGGCGGCCAGCGACTGCCCGAAGGCGTGGTAGACCGCCGTCGGGCTGCCGGTCGCGATCCGGATCCGCACCGGTGGGTCGGGAGCGTCCTGGCAGCCGGCCACGCCGGGCAACGCCACCACCAGCAGCAGCGCCAGCAGCGCCGGCGGGCGGACCGGGCGCGGGCGGACACGGCGGAACCGGGTACGACTCACGGGCTGCACTCTGCGCCGTGCGGGCCGTCGCCGCAACCCGCTACCCACCCGTCGGGCTAGGGCCCCGGCGGCGGGTCGACGATGATGGTCAGTTCGCTGCGGTACGCGACCGAGGCCGGAGCGACGCCGTCGGTCGGCTCGCCGGCGCCCCGCCGGACGCGGACCGGTCCGTTCATCCGCCGATCATGACCGATCGGGCACGTGGGCGGGGCCCAGGGCGGTGCTGTGCAGGATCCGCTGGCGGTCCGGGCCGTCGGCGACGCAGACCAGGTAACAGCCGGTGCCGGGGCGCAGCAGCGCCGGGACGTCCAGCAGGGCGGCCCCGCGCACCAGGATGGCGGCCAGTTCCCGGTCGGTGATCCGGACGCCGAGGATGTGCCGGCGCACGTGCCGCCCACCGGCGAGCAGGGCGGCCCGCCAGGCCGCCGCGGCCAGCCGGGGCCGCCACGCCCGCCGTACGGTCGACGCGCCCGGGACCGGCCCGCCCAGCAGCTCGCGCCGGCCCTGCCGCCAGCCGGTCTCCAGCGTCCTGGCGTACGCCGGCCGGTGCTGGTGCGGCACGGAGAGCCGGTGCAGCTCGTAGCGGCGGCGCAGCCCGCCGACGGTCACCTCGTGCTCGATGGGGACGTCCAGCCGGCCGAGCAGCTGCCGCATCCGGTGCGCCGCCTCCTCCCGGTTGAACTCCACCGACGGGGGGCGGTGCTCCGGCACCGAGTGGCGGGGGCCGACGACGGCCGGCGGGGGTGTGCAGCGCAGCAGGCAGGCGGCCTCGAACGCGTCGGCCAGGGTGGACCAGTCCAGCGGCGGCGGGGTCGAGGGCAGGCGCGGCCGGTCGAGCAGGATCTGTTCGGGAGCCAACTCAGGCACTCCTTGTCGGCGTCGGGGGTCCCTATACCGTGGCCCGTCGACGTTGCCGGGGAAACCGATCGGCCCCAGCCTTGAGGAAATCTTGCGGCAGTCCTACAGCTCCGTGACGACCACGTCGACCTGGCGTGGCCGGCCGGTTGCGACGGCCTGCTCCAGCACCGGGTACTTCAGGTCGCGCAGCGCGGTCAGCAGCCCGTCGACGGTGCGCGGCCGGGCGCCCGCCGTCAGCAGGTCACGCACCAGCCGGCCCTTGGTCGCCTTGTTGAAGTGGCTCACCACCGACCGGACGGGCACGCCGTCGACCTCCCGTTCGTGCAGCACCCGGACGGTCACCGTGCGGTCGGCCACCTCGCCGCGGGGCGCCCAGGTGGCCGCGTACGCGCCGGAGCGCAGGTCGAGCACCGGCCCGTCGCCGGCCGCCGTGGCCATCGCCGGGGCGAGCGCCCGCCGCCAGTACGCCGACAGCGCGCCGACCCCCGGCAGCCGCGCCCCGATCGGGCACCGGTAGGGCGGGATCCGGTCGGTGAGGCGTACCGCGCCCCAGAGCCCCGAGCTGATCAGCACCGACCGGCGGGCGGCCCGCTGCGCGGTCGCCGGCAGCGTGGCGAGGCCGAGCGCCTCGTAGAGCACCCCGGTGTAGACGCTGCCGGCGGGCGCGGTGGCCGCCGCCCGCAGCCGGGCGTTGCGGCGCAGCTCGCCGCGCTGGCCCTCGCTGAGCCCCAGCGCCGCCCGGGCCGCCTCCTCGTCGCCGTCGGCGCTGAGCGCGACCAGCGCCGTCAGCACCTCCTCCCGGGCGCCGGTCAGCTCCGGCAGGGAGAGCCGGGCGAGGTCCAGCCGCCGGCCGGTGCCGGCGTCGGCCTTCCCCTCGGAGGGCGGCAGCAGGATGAGCATCGGTGGACTCCTCGGCTCGGCGCGGCGTCCGCGCGCCGGTCCGGCCAGCGTACGGGCCGCTCCTACCGCCACGGCCGCACCGGCGTCTCCGGGTGGTACACGCGATACCCGGCGACCTCGGCGACCAGCGCGGCGTCGGCCCGGTCGCCCAGCAGCCGGCGCAGCCGCCGCTCCGCCGCCGAGCCGGCCGCCAGCACGTACCCGGGCCGGTCGGCCCGCCCCACCTGCCGCCAGTACGCCGGATAGCGGTTCTGCCCGGGGGTGAGATCGCCGTCGAGCACCGCGCACACCACCGCCTCGGCCGTGTTGAAGATCAGCCGGTTGCAGGTCCAGTAGTCCCCGTACACCTCGCGGGGGCCGCCCGCGCGCAGCCTGTCGGCCAGCTCGCGGGCCTGCCGCTCCTCGACCCGGGACGCCTCGGTGCCGGTGGCGGCGAACAGCACGGTGACCACCAGCGTGGTCGCGGTCAGCGCGGCGAGCACGGCGGTGGCCAGCGCGCCGGCCAGCCGGCCGAGCGCGCCGACCGTGCCCCGCCAGCAGGCGAGCGCCGCCACCCAGAGCGGCCAGAGCACCGCCGGCAGGGAGAGCTGGAGCACCGACAGGTAGCGGGCGTTGTCCAGCGGGCTGGTCGCGGCGAGCGGGCTGCGCACGTACGACAGCAGGGTCAGCGCCGCGCCGACGACCAGCGCGAGGTGCACCACCGGGCCGACCCGCTCGCCGCGCGGGGCGCCCGCGGCCCGGCGGTACGCGAGGACGGCGAGCGCGGCGGCGACCGCCAGCAGCACCGGGTAGAGCAGCCCGAACCAGCCCTGCCAGCGGGCGCAGCCGTCGACCGGGCAGAGGCCGGCGGCCAGCGGCACCCCCTCCAGTAGCCCGCCGTCCAGCCGCCGCGACCACGACGGCGTCGGCCCGGCCTTGGTGCTGATCTCGCGGAACACCGACAGCGAGTCCTCGCCGGGCGGGGCGAGGAGGTTGTCCCGGATCATCGGCGCGATCCCGACGGCGAACCCGGCCAGCAGCAGCACCCCCGCCCAGCCGAGCAGCTCCCGGCGGGCCACCCAGAGCAGCGCCAGCGCGGCCACCGCCAGGTAGGGCAGGATCAGCCAGTCCGACCACGCGGCCACCCCGGCGAGCACGCCGAAGAGGCCGACGGCCAGCCGGCGGTGCCGCACCGTCCGCCGGGCCAGGCCCACCGAGATCAGCAGCATCAGCAGCACCGCGACCTTGACCTCCGGGCGGCCGCCGACCACGGTCAGCTGGTCCCGGACGACCCGCTCCCCGCCGAGGGCCAGCAGGCCGACGACGAACGCGGCGAACCACGGCGAGCAGATCCGCCGGGTCAGCCGGTGGATCAGCCAGAGGAAGAGGGCGTAGAGCAGCAGCAGCGGCAGGCGCAGCAGCGGCCAGCCCGGCCCGGCCACCGCGATCAGCGGCGCGGCCAGGTACGACTCCAGCACCCCCATGTAGCGCTGCCCGTAGAGGAAGACCGGCAGCTCGCGGCCCTGCGCGATGTGCAGCGCGGCCAGCCCGAACGTCGCCTCGTCGCTGTTGGAGACGGGCACCGTGTGCAGGGTCAGGACCAGCCGGTAGCCGACCCCGGCGAGCCCGAACAGCAGCGCGACGAGCGCCGGCCGGTCGAGCTGCGGGCACCACCGCCCACGCTTGCGCACTGGTTGCGACACGACCAACGCCCCCGTCGTCGTCCCGACCGGAGTGTTTCACGCCGCCGGGGCCGGGCGGGGCGGATCGGCGCAGCGCGGACGACCCGCTGGACCGCGGCGGGCGTGGCGGCGAGCTTCCGGGCGGTCCGGGAAGATCGCCTCGCGTGGCCGAGCTGGCCGGGTTGTGGCAGGGTTGCTGGCGTGCCACCCACTCCCGCCGGCCAGTTGGCCGTACCGAACCTGCACCGGGCCGCGCGGATCGAGGACGCCGTGCATTCGCTGGTCGAGCGCCGGCTGCGGCGTACCGGCTGGCGGACGAACGTCATCGCGTACACCGGCTACGGCGCGCCCGGCTGGGTGCGGGTGATGTGCCGGGTGCTGCTGGGCCGGCCGGACACCCGCCAGCGGGGCCGGCTGGAGAAGGTGCGCGGGTGGCGCAGCTTCACCACGCTGCCGGCCAAGCACGTCACGGTGACCATCGAGGCCGGCGGGGCGCGGCACGAGGCGCGGGCCGACCGCAGCGGGTTCGTCGACGCCGTGGTCGAGGCGGCCCTGCCGCCCGGCTGGGGCTCGGTGCGGATCAGCCTGCCGGACGCCGAGCCGGTCGAGGCCCCGGTGCGCATCCTCGACCCGGAGGTGCGCTTCGGCATCCTCTCCGACATCGACGACACGGTCATGGTCACCGCGCTGCCCCGCCCGCTGCTCGCCGCCTGGAACACGTTCGTCCTCGACGAGCACGCCCGCAACGCCGTGCCCGGCATGGCGGTGCTCTACGAGCGGCTGGTCACCGCGCACCCGGGCGCCCCGGTCTTCTACCTCTCCACCGGCGCCTGGAACGTGGCGCCGACGCTGACCCGGTTCCTGTCCCGGCACCTCTACCCGGCCGGGCCGCTGCTGCTGACCGACTGGGGACCGACCGCCGACCGCTGGTTCCGCAGCGGGCGGGAGCACAAGCGGGTCACCCTGGCCCGGCTGGCCAGGGAGTTCCCCGACGTGAAGTGGCTGCTGGTCGGCGACGACGGGCAGCACGACCCGGAGATCTACCGCGAGTTCGCCGCCGCCCACCCGGAGAACGTGGCCGGGGTGGCGATCCGTCGGCTCTCGCCCACGCAGGCGGTGCTGGCCGGTAGCCTGCCCACCCCGGGCGGCGAGTCGTCGGCGGGGCCGGTGGGGCAGAAGTGGCTCTCCGCGCCCGACGGCGCCGGCCTGTGGAAGCTCCTGCGCGACGCCGGCCTGGTCTGACGCCCGGCTCGCACCCCGCCCCGCCCCCACGCCGCGTCCGCCCCCGCCCGCCGCGCCGCGCCGCGCCGCGCCGCGTCGCGTTGCGTTGCGTTGCGTTGCGTTGCGTTGCGGCGATCATGCAGTTGTGGTGCCCCGCAAAGGGGCGCAACGTAGTTTTCGCCCACCACAGGTGCATGATCGACGGGGCGGACGGCGGGCAGGGGCGGGCGGGCAGGGGCGGGCGGGCAGGGGCGGGTGGAGGGGCGGGCGGGTAGGGCGCGCCGGTTCGCCCAGGGCTGGGTGCGCTCGGGGAGGCGCGGTCTTCGAACCTGTGGCAGCCGTGCCGTCACGCAGGGTGGCCGATTCCTGCTCCTGACTGCCCTCGGTCCGTCTCCTTTGCTCTGCAGCCATATCGGCACCAGGCACGCTGCGTCAGCGGTGCCTGTGTGGATGCAGAGCAAGGGGATCGCGGGGGCGTTGGGGCGGCCCAAGCGGGAGAGGCGAAATGCCTGGTCAGGTCAGCCTGTTGCAGTGGAGATCAGGATCGGAGGCTCGCCGCAGAGGAGACCTCGATCGCGCAGAGTGACGCAGGGCGGCCTGACTCGGAGTTACTCGCCGTGATCGGTGCGCGGGGTTGCGGGGTCTCGTGCGGGTGGGGGCCACCCGGCCGGCTGGAAAGTTGTGAAGAATACTTGCGCAATGGGCTGGCAACATTGAACATCTTTTCGTGCGCAGAGACTATGGTCGATACCTTTCCGGGCTGGCGCTGGTAGCGGCGCTGGCGCTCGGCGTGGCCGTCCCCACGGGCGCCCCCGCTTCCCGGCCCGCCGCGCCGGAGACCGTGCCGGTGGCCGTCCAAGCGGCCTGTGTGACCGACCCGGCCACACCGAAGCGGCAGCTGCGCGGCATGTGGATCGCCAGCGTCGCCAACATCGACTGGCCCAGCCGCACCGGGCTCACCCCGGCCGCCCAGCAGGCGGAGTACCGGGGCTGGCTCGACCTGGCCCAGCAACGGCGGATGAACGCCGTCGTCGTGCAGATCCGCCCCGCCGCCGACGCGTTCTGGCCGTCGACCTACGAGCCCTGGTCGCAGTGGCTCACCGGCACCCAGGGCGGCAACCCCGGCTACGACCCGCTGGCCTTCATGGTGGCCGAGGCGCACGCCCGCAACCTGGAGTTCCACGCCTGGTTCAACCCGTACCGGGTGGCCAACCACACCGACCTGAGCAAGCTGGCGACCAGCCACCCGGCCCGCAGGAACCCGGGCTGGACCGTCGCCTACGGCGGGCACCTCTACTACAACCCCGGCATCCCCGCCGTCCGCGCCTTCGTGCAGGACGCGATGATGGACGCCGTCCGCCGCTACGACATCGACGCGGTGCACTGGGACGACTACTTCTACCCGTACCCGGTCAGCGGGGTGGCCTTCCCCGACCAGGCCACCTACGCCCAGTACGGCGCCGGCTTCAGCACCATCGCCGACTGGCGGCGCAACAACGTCAACCTGCTGGTCCGGGAGATGCGCGACAAGATCCGGGCGGCCAAGCCGTGGGTCAAGCTCGGCGTCAGCCCGTTCGGCATCTGGCGCAACGCCGGCACCGACCCGCTCGGCTCGCGCACCTCCGGCCTCCAGTCGTACGACGCGATCTACGCCGACACCCGCCGCTGGGTGCGCCAGGGCTGGGTCGACTACATCGCCCCGCAGATCTACTGGCACATCGGCCACCCGGCGGCCGACTACGCGGAGCTGGTGCGCTGGTGGTCCGAGACCGTGACCGGCACCGACGTGCAACTGCTCGTCGGGCAGGCCACCTACCGCGCCGGCGCGACGGGCCAGGACGCCGCCTGGCAGGACCCGGCCGAGCTGACCGACCACCTGACGCTGAACCGCGCCCACCCGCGCGTCGTCGGCGACATCCACTTCAGCGCCAAGGACGTCCGCGCCGACCGCATCGGCGCCGTCTCCCGGGTGGCGAGCGACCACTACCGCCGCCCGGCGCTGGCACCGGCCGGGGTGGGCGGCGTCGCGCCCGCCGCGCCGAGCCTCACCTCGGCCGTACGCGGCACCGGCGGCGTGACCCTCACCTGGCAGCGCGGCGCCACCGGGAGCACGGCCGCGTACGCGGTGTACCGGCTGCCCGGCGACGGCGCGGTCGACGCCTGCGACCTGGCCGACGCCCGGCACCTGCTCGGCACGGTCCGCGCCTCGGGCACGACCGGGACGTTCACCGACGCCACCGCCGCGGCCGGCTCGACGTACCGCTACCTGGTGACCGCCCTCGACCGGCTGCACCACGAGAGCCCGGCCAGCAACGCGCGGGTGGTCACCGGCACCGGCGGCACGTTCAGCGTGATCGTGGACAACGCCACCGCCGGCGGCTTCACCGCCGCCGCCACCTGGGGCACGTCGTCGTACCTCCCGGCGCGCTACGGCGCCAACTACCGGTTCGCCAGCCCGGAGGCGGTCAGCGACCCGGCCTGGTTCAGCGCGACGCTGCCCGCCACCGGCTCGTACCGGGTCGAGGTCTGGTACCCGGCCGACCCCGGCTACAACAGCGCCACGCCGCACCTGGTGGCGACGGCGAACGGCACCGTGACGGCCAGGGTCGACCAGCGCAGCGGCGGCGGGCAGTGGCGGGTGCTGGGCACCTACGATCTCGCCGCGGGGACGCGCCAGGTCGTCGGGGTCAGCCGCTGGACCACCACCCAGGGGTACGTCGTCGCCGACGCGGTACGGATCACCCGGCTCTGAAGAGACCTGGACTGGGCCTGGGACACGTCATCGCGGTCCCAGGCCCAGTCGCGAAGAGGTCTGTCACACCTTGAGGACGTCCACGTCGTACAGCGCGATCGACGCGTCGCGGGTCACCAGTGTCAGGCCTTCGACGACCGCCTGTGCCACCAGCATCCGGTCGAAGGGATCACGGTGATGGAACGGGAGGCGCCTTGCGGCGATGGCGTGGGCGTGGGTCACGGGCAGTTCGCGGAAGCCCATGTCCCGTACCTGTTCGGCGAGGTCGGCCGGTCCCACGAGTTTCCCGGCGGTCTGCTTGATGGTGATCTCCCAGAGACTGACCGGGGACAGGAAGATGTCCGGGTCATGGCGCAGCCGCTCGAGGAAGTCCTGGGCAAGGGTGGCATCGCCGGTGATGGCCCACAGCGCGACGTGGGTGTCCAGGAGCAGGGTCATTCGCCGAGGCCGAAGTCCGCAGCGATCTCAGCGTTGGTGCGTGGCGAGTCCCAGTCGCCCGACAGGTCGACCTGCCCTGCGAGGGAGCCGACGGCGGTGCGGTTGACCCGACGCACCAGCGGAACGACTCGCGCCACCGGGGTACCTGCCCGATCGATGATGATTTCCTCGCCACGTTCCACGCGCTCGATGATGCGCGACAAATGAGTCTTCGCATCATGCATGTTGTAGTGCACCGCTTCCGCCGACATTGCTCCCACCTCCCCGGTTAGCTAGCAGCTTAGTCCGCTCTTTCCAACCGTGCCACAGGTTCACGCCCGGGCCCTCAAGCCGGACCGGTACGTCCCCGACCGGCCCGTCCGTCTCAGTCGCGGCGCAGCCAGAGCACGCCGAGCGGCGGCACCCGCAGCGCAGCCGAGGCTGGCATCCCGTGCCACGGCACGTCCTCGGCGTGCACGGCGCCCAGGTTGCCCACGCCCGAGCCACCGTAGTGGTGGGCGTCGGTGTTGAGTACCTCCGCCCACGTGCCGCCGGCCGGCAGCCCCACCCGGTAGTCCTCCAGCGGCCGGGCGGAGAAGTTCGCCACGCAGACCAGGGTCGCGCCGTCGGGGGCGATCCGGACGAACGAGACGGTGTTGTTGGCGACGTCGTCGCCGGCGATCCAGCGGAAGCCGGCCGGCTCGGTGTCCTGCGCCCACAGCGCCGGCGTGTCCCGGTAGACGCGGTTCAGGTCGGCGACCAGCCGTTGCACCCCGGCCCGGGCCGGGTCGTGCAGCAGGTACCAGTCGAGCCCTCGCTCCTCGCTCCACTCCCGGTCGTCTGCCAGCTCGCAGCCCATGAAGATCAGCTGCTTGCCCGGGTGCGCCCACATGTACGCCAGCAGGGCGCGGACGTTGGCCAGCCGCTGCCACGTGTCGCCGGGCATCTTGCCCGCGAGGGAGCCCTTGCCGTGCACCACCTCGTCGTGGCTGATCGGCAGCACGTAGTTCTCGCTCCAGGCGTACGCCAGGGAGAACGTGAGCTGATGGTGGTGGTGCTGCCGGTAGACCGGGTCCTTCGAGGCGTAGAGCAGGGTGTCGTGCATCCAGCCCATGTTCCACTTGAACCCGTACCCGAGTCCGCCGGCGTCGGTCGAGCGGGTGACCCCCGGCCAGGCGGTGGACTCCTCGGCGATCAGCACCACTCCGGCGTGGTGCTTGTAGACCGTCGCGTTCACCTCCTGCATGAACGCGATGGCCTCCAGGTTCTCCCGGCCGCCGTAGCGGTTGGGCAGCCACTGCCCCTCCTGCCGGGAGTAGTCCAGGTAGAGCATCGAGGCCACCGCGTCCACCCGTAGCCCGTCGACGTGGAACTGCTCGCACCAGTAGAGCGCGTTGGCGACCAGGAAGTTGCGCACCTCGGGCCGGCCGAAGTCGAAGACGTACGTGCCCCAGTCGGGGTGCTCGCCCCGGCGCGGGTCGGGGTGCTCGTAGAGGGCGGTGCCGTCGAAGCGGGCCAGCGCCCACTCGTCCTTCGGGAAGTGCGCCGGCACCCAGTCGAGGATCACGCCGATCCCGGCGGCGTGCAGGGCGTCCACGAGGTGACGGAACTCGTCGGGGTCGCCGAACCGGGACGTCGGCGCGTAGTAGCCGGTGACCTGGTAGCCCCAGGAACCGCCGAACGGGTGCTCCATCACGGGCAGGAACTCCACGTGGGTGAAGCCCAGCTCGGTGACGTACGCGGTCAGCTGCTCGGCCAGCTCCCGGTAGCCCAGCCCCGGACGCCACGAGCCGAGGTGCACCTCGTAGACGCTCATCGGCTCCTGGTGCGGCTGCCGCCGGGCCCGCCGCGACAGCCAGTCGGCGTCGCCCCACTCGTACGTCGAATGGTGCACCACCGAGGCGGTGGCCGGCGGCACCTCGGCGTACGCCGCCAGGGGATCGGCCTTGTCCCGCCACTGCCCGTCGGCGCCCAGGACGCGGTACTTGTAGCGGGCGCCCGCCCCCGCGCCCGGGACGAACAGCTCCCACACCCCGCTGCCGCCGAGCGAGCGCATCGGCCAGCCGTCGTCCGGGGCCCAGCCCGCGAAGTCGCCGACCACCCGGACCCCGCGCGCGTTCGGCGCCCACACGGTGAATGCCACGCCCTCGTCGAAGACCCGGGCGCCGAGCGCCTCCCAGAGCCGCTCGTGCCGGCCCTCGGCGATCAGGTGCAGGTCCAGCTCGCCGAGGGTGGGCGGGTAGCGGTACGGGTCGTCGTGGACCCGGCCGTCGACCTCGACGCGGTAGTCGAGCACCTCGCCCGCGACCACCGTCTCGAACACCCCGACGTCGTGCACCCGCCGCATCCGGTGCCGCTCGCCGTCGACGACGAGGGCGACGTCGGTGGCGCCCCGGCGCAGCGTCCGGACGACCGTCCGCCCGTCGGCCGGGTGCGCGCCGAGGACGGCGTGCGGGTCGTGCGTGGCGCCGGCGATCAGCTTGTCCATCGGGCGTCGTCCTTCTGGGCGGGAGCGGTGGGCGCGGTGCCGCCCGAGAGGTCGTCGGGAACGTCCGTGACGGTCAGGTCCGGCGCCCCGTTCGCCGACGCCGGACCGGCGGCGGGGTCCGGGGTCGGCCGGCGCACGGTCAGTACGTGCGCCGGTTGCAGGTACGGGTCGAGGCGCACGGCGTTGCGCTGCCCCCAGTCGTAGCTGGCGCCGGTCAGCTCGTCGCGCACCGTGAACCGGTCGTGCCAGTCCAGCCCGAGCGCGGGCATGTCCAGCGTGGTGTTGCCCCACTGCACGCCCTGCGGGTCGAACGAGCAGACCACGAGGACCGTGTTGCCCGTGTCCGGGTCGTGCTTGGACCAGCAGAGCAGCGCCGGGTTGTCGATCTCGTGGAAGACCAGGTTGCGCAGCTGGTGCAGGGCCGGGTTCTCCCGGCGTACCCGGTTGAGCACGGCGATGAACGGGGCGAGCGAGCGGCCCTGCGCCTGCGCGCCGGCCCAGTCGCGGGGGCGCAGCTCGTACTTCTCGTTGTCCAGGTACTCCTCCGCGCCGGGGCGGGCGGTGTGCTCGAAGAGCTCGTAGCCGGCGTACATGCCCCAGGAGGGGGAGAGCAGCGCGGCCAGCACCGCCCGGATCTTGAACATCGGCGGGCCGCCGTGCTGCAACGACTCGTGCAGGATGTCCGGCGTGTTCGGCCAGAAGTTCGGCCGCATGTAGTCGGCCGCCTCGACCAGCTCCTCGCAGTACGCCCGCATCTCGGCGGCCGACGTGCGCCAGGTGAAGTACGTGTACGACTGCGTGAAGCCGATCTTGCCCAGCCCGTGCATGATCGCCGGCCGGGTGAACGCCTCGGCGAGGAAGAGCACGTCCGGGTCGACCTGCTTCACCTCGGCGATCAGCCAGTGCCAGAAGTCGAACGGCTTGGTGTGCGGGTTGTCCACCCGGAAGATCCGGATGCCCTCGCCGACCCAGTGCAGCACCACCCGCAGGACCTCCGCCCGGATGCCCTCCGGGTCGTTGTCGAAGTTCAGCGGGTAGATGTCCTGGTACTTCTTCGGCGGGTTCTCCGCGTACGCGATGCTGCCGTCGGCCCGGGTGGTGAACCACTCCGGGTGCTCGGTCACCCACGGGTGGTCCGGCGCGCACTGCAACGCCAGGTCCATCGCCACCTCCAGGCCCTGCTCGGCGGCGGCGGCGACGAAGTCCCGGAAGTCCTCCGGCGTACCCAGGTCGGGGTGGATCGCGTCGTGGCCGCCCTCGGCGGCGCCGATCGCCCACGGCGAACCGACGTCGTCCGGCCCGGCGGTGAGCGAGTTGTTGCGGCCCTTGCGGTTGACCCGGCCGATCGGGTGGATGGGCGGCAGGTAGAGCACGTCGAAGCCCATCGCCGCGACGCCCGGCAGCCGCTCGACGGCGGTGGCGAACGTGCCGGAGCGGGCCGGCGCGTCGACCGTGGCCGGGATGGCCCCCTCGGAGCGCGGGAAGAACTCGTACCAGGCGGAGAAGAGCGCCCGCCGGCGGTCCACCCAGAGCCGGTGCTCCTCGCCGGTGGTGACCAGCTCGCGGACCGGGTGCTCCCAGAGCAGGTCGGCCAGCTCCAGCGCCGGGGCGACCCGCCGGGGCAACTCCCGCCGCTCGTCGCGCAACGCCCGCACCGCCGCCGTCACCCGGTCGGCGTCGGCCGCGGGCACCAGCCCGGCGGCGGCGGACAGCACCCGGGCGCCCTCGGCGAGGTCGTTGGCCAGGTCCTCCGGCCCCTGACCGGCGGCGATCTTCTTGGTGACCGCGTTCTGCCAGGTCAGGTACGGATCCTGGAACGCCTCGACGGTGAAGACCCACTCGCCGACCGCGTCGGGGCGGATCACCGCGTGCCAGCGGTCCTGCCCGGGCTCGCCGGGGCGCATCCGGGTGAACGGCCGGGCCCGCCCGTCGGGGCCCCGCCAGACCACGTTGCAGCCGAGCGCGTCGTGCCCCTCCCGGTAGGCGCGGGCCGACACCGGCACCAGCTCGTCGACCACCGCCTTGGCCGGGTAGCGACCGCAGGAGACGACGGGGGAGACGTCTTCGATCGGGAACCGTCCAGTCACCCCGCCAACCTACTGTGCGAGATCGGTTCGCGCGCGGCTCAGCCCGTGGCGCCCACCGACCGGTACACCTCCAGCGTCCGCCTGGCGAGCGCGTCCCAGGAGAAGTGCTCGACCGCCCGGCGCCGGCCCGCGAGGCCGAGTTCCTTGGCGCGGCCGGGGTCGGCGAGCACCTCGTTGATCCGCGCCGTGAGGTCGGCGACGAAGCAGCCCGGGTCCAGCGGCCGGCCGGAGCCGTCGGTGGCCTGCGCGATCGGCACCAGCAGCCCGGTCTCGCCGTCGGCGACCACCTCCGGGATGCCGCCGGTGGCGGTGGCCACCACCGCCGTCTCGCAGGCCATCGCCTCCAGGTTCACGATGCCCATCGGCTCGTAGACCGAGGGGCAGACGAAGACCGTGGCGTGGGTGAGCACCTGGATCACCTCGTGCTTCGGCAGCATCTCGGCCACCCACACCACGCCCGACCGGTTCGCCCGCAGCTCGCCCACCAGACCCTCCACCTCGGCGGCGATCTCCGGGGTGTCCGGCGCGCCGGCGAGCAGCACGAGCTGGGTGTCCGGCGGCAGGTCGCGCGCCGCGCGCAGCAGGTAGGGCAGGCCCTTCTGCCGGGTGATCCGCCCCACGTACACCACGCTCGGCCGGGCCGGGTCGATGCCGAGCCGGTCCACCACGTCCGTGCCGTGGTCCGGGGCGTACTGCGCCGTGTCGATGCCGTTGTGCACCACCCGGACCCGGTCGGGGTGCACCGCCGGGTAGGCGGTCAGCACGTCGCGCCGCATCCCCTCGCTGACCGCGATGACCGCGTCGGCGGCCTCGAACGCCGTGCGCTCGCACCACGAGGAGAGCGCGTAGCCGCCGCCGAGCTGCTCGGCCTTCCACGGCCGCAGCGGCTCCAGGCTGTGCGCGGTCACCACGTGCGGCACGCCGTGCAGCAGCTTCGCGGCGTGCCCCGCCAGGTTGGCGTACCAGGTGTGGCTGTGCACCACGTCGGTGCCGGCGCACGCCGCCGCCATCTCCAGGTCCACGCCCATCGTCCGCAGCGCGGCGTTCGCGCCGGTCAGGCCCGCCGGTTCGGCGTACGCGGTGACACCCGGCTCGGTGCGCGGCGCGCCGAAGCAGTGCACCCGTACGTCGGCGAGTCGTCGCAGCTCACGGGCCAGGTACTCGACGTGCACGCCGGCTCCGCCGTACACCTCGGGCGGGTACTCCCGGGTCAGCAGATCGACGCGCAGCGGTGCGGATTCCGTCATCCCACGGACCCTAGTGCAGAAGTGTGCCCGTACGAGTGGTGAAGTCCCACGGGGATGGATAGCGTCTGGACATGGCTGCCAAGGTGCTCGCGATCGTCCTGGCCGGCGGAGAAGGCAAGCGCCTCATGCCGCTCACCACGGACCGGGCCAAGCCGGCCGTCCCGTTCGGCGGGATGTACCGCATGGTCGACTTCGTCCTGTCCAACCTGGCGAACGCCGGCTATCTGAAGATCGTCGTGCTGACCCAGTACAAGTCCCACTCGCTGGACCGGCACATCACCAAGACGTGGCGGATGTCGACCCTGCTCGGCAACTACGTCACCCCGGTGCCGGCGCAGCAGCGTCGCGGCCCGTGGTGGTTCGCCGGCTCCGCCGACGCGATCTACCAGAGCTTCAACCTCATCCACGACGAGCAGCCCGACCACGTGATCGTCTTCGGCGCCGACCACATCTACCGGATGGACCCCCGGCAGATGGTGGAGGACCACATCGCCTCCGGCGCCGGCGTCACCGTGGCCGGCATCCGGCAGCCGCTGTCGATGGCCGACCAGTTCGGCGTCATCGAGGTCGGCGAGGACGGCCGGCGGATCCGGGCGTTCCGCGAGAAGCCCACCGACGCGGTCGGCCTGCCCGACGCCCCCGACCAGATCTACGCCTCGATGGGCAACTACGTGTTCAGCACCAAGGCGCTCTGCGAGGCGGTCGAGCGGGACGCGGAGGACAAGACCAGCAAGCACGACATGGGCGGCAGCATCATCCCGATGCTCGTCGAGCGCGGCGAGGCCAACGTCTACGACTTCCGCGACAACGAGGTGCCCGGCAGCACCGACCGGGACCGCGGCTACTGGCGCGACGTGGGGACGCTGGACTCCTTCTACGACGCCCACATGGACCTGATCAACGTGCACCCGGTGTTCAACCTCTACAACTTCGAGTGGCCGATCTACACCGGGCAGCTGACCTACCCGCCCGCCAAGTTCGTGCACCAGTGGGGCGAGCGGGTCGGCCGGGCGGTCGCCTCGATGGTCTCGCCCGGCGCGGTGATCTCGGGCTCGCTGGTGGAGAACTCGATCGTCTCGCCCAAGGTGAAGGTGCACTCCTGGGCGCACGTGGACGGCGCGGTGCTGATGGAGGGGGTCGACATCGGGCGGCACGCGGTCGTCCGCCGGGCCATCCTCGACAAGAACGTGATCGTGCCCGAGGGGGCCGAGATCGGCGTCGACCTGGAGAAGGACCGGCAGCGCTACACCGTCTCCGACAACGGCATCGTGGTGATCGGCAAGGGACAGAAGGTGGAACCGTGAGCAGTCATCCCCGGGCCGGCAAGCCCGCCCAGCCCGCCGACCTGGTCGACGTGCCGCGGCTGGTGACCGCCTACTACGCCGAGCACCCGGATCCGCAGGACCCGGTGCAGCAGGTCTCCTTCGGCACGTCCGGGCACCGCGGGTCGAGCCTGCGCCACGCGTTCAACTCCGACCACATCCTCGCGGTCACCCAGGCGCTCTGCGACTACCGCCGTGAGCAGGGCCTGGACGGCCCGCTCTTCCTCGGCCGCGACACCCACGCGCTCTCCGCCCCGGCCGCCGTGGACGCGCTCGAGGTGCTCGCCGCCAACGAGGTCACCGTGCTGCTGGACGGCCGCGACGGCTACACGCCCACCCCGGCGGTGTCGCACGCCATCCTCGCCCACAACCGGGGGCGCACCAGCGGCCTCGCCGACGGCATCGTCATCACCCCGTCGCACAACCCGCCCGACGACGGCGGCTTCAAGTACAACCCCACCCACGGCGGCCCGGCGGACACCGACGTCACGAGGTGGATCCAGGACCGCGCCAACGCCATCCTCGCCGACGGCCTGAAGGAGGTCCGGCGGATCCCGTACGCCCGGGCCCGCGCCGCCGACACCACCGGGTCGTACGACTTCCTGGCCCGCTACGTCGACGACCTGCCGGCGGCGATCGACATCGACGCGATCCGCGACGCCGGGGTGCGCATCGGCGCCGACCCGCTCGGCGGCGCGAGCGTGGCCTACTGGGGCGAGATCGCCGAGCGGCACCGCCTGGACCTGACCGTGGTCAACCCGACGGTCGACCCGACCTGGCGGTTCATGACCCTGGACGGCGACGGCAAGATCCGGATGGACTGCTCCTCGCCGAACGCGATGGCCTCCCTGATCGCCGCCCGCGCCGACTACCAGGTCTCCACCGGCAACGACGCCGACGCCGACCGGCACGGCATCGTCACCCCCGACGGCGGCCTGATGAACCCCAACCACTACCTCGCGGTGGCGATCGCCCACCTGTTCCGCACCCGGACGCAGTGGGGGCCGGCCGCCGCGGTCGGCAAGACCCTGGTCTCCTCCTCGATGATCGACCGGGTCGCCGCCGACCTGGGTCGCCCGCTGCTGGAGGTGCCGGTCGGCTTCAAGTGGTTCGTCCCGGGTCTGCTCGACGGCGCGGTGGGCTTCGGTGGCGAGGAGAGCGCCGGCGCGTCCTTCCTGCGCCGCGACGGGGGCACCTGGACCACCGACAAGGACGGCATCCTGCTCTGCCTGCTCGCCGCCGAGATCATCGCGACGACCGGCCGCACCCCCAGCCAGCACTGGGCGGAACTGGCCGAGCGCTTCGGCGCGCCCGCGTACGCCCGCATCGACGCGCCGGCGACCCGGGAGCAGAAGGCCGTGCTCGGCAAGCTCTCGCCGGAGCAGGTGACCGCCACCGAACTGGCCGGCGAGCCGATCACCGCGACCCTCACCACCGCTCCGGGCAACGACGCGCCGATCGGCGGGCTCAAGGTGACCACGGAGTCCGGCTGGTTCGCCGCCCGGCCGTCGGGCACCGAGGACGTCTACAAGATCTACGCCGAGTCCTTCCAGGGCCCGGAGCACCTGGCCCGGATCCAGCAGGAGGCGAAGGACCTGGTCTCGGGGGTCCTCGAGCGGGCCTGAACGCCTGGCCCGGCCTTCCCGTCCTGCCCAGAGCCGGGACCGCCTGCCGCTGGACCGTGCGGCGCTGGGCCGTGCGGTGCTGGGCACGGGGTGCACGGCGTGCGGTGCAGGGCTGGGCGGTGCAGGCTCGGGCCATGCGGTGCTGGGCCGGGGATGCCGGGCCGGGGTGCCAGGTCCGGGCCGAGGGGCCGTGCTCGACTGTCGAGCTGCCCCATGCATGGGGCAGGGGCCGGCCGGCTTCGGCTGTCGCCTCGGGTGCGGGCGGAATTCCAGGCGCAGTCGGGCGGCGGGAGGCGCCGAGACCGGCCTGGTCGCATGCACGGGGCAGCTCGACAGCGTTACGCCACCCCCACCGACGCCGGTCCGCACGATCGCGGCGTGCCCGGCAGCGGGACCCTGACGGTAGGGGGCGACTGCTGCGGATCGCGTACCGTCGCCCTCGCTGACGTCCAGCAGATCCAGCCCGGCACGCGGAGCCGACTGCGAGCCGACAGGCGGGCGTGGCGGGCATGTGGGGGCGTGCGGCGGGCACGGCGGCGGGCACGGCGGCGGGCGTGTGGCGGGCGCAGCGGCCGGTTCAGCGGGGCGGGGGCAGTTCGCGGCGGTTGAGCCGGTCGCGCAGGCTCTCCGGAAGCAGTTCGCGAAGCTGCTCGGGTAGCAGCGGCAGGTCCAGCAGGCTCAATTTGAGCTGGTTGCGTTCCTGGTAGCGGCGCGGGTCCAGGCGGACGACCAGGCCGGCGTCGCGGCGGTAGCGCACCTGCACGGACCCCTGGGTCGACGCGTCCCGGATCACCAGGCCGTCCATCTCCACCGCGATCGGCCCGGAGCCCTCGCGCAGCTCCAGCCGGATCGTCTCGTCGGGGGAGAGCACCACCGCGCGGGAGATGCCGGCCATCGGGGCGGACGGGGTCACCACCACCACGTCGGCGGCCGGCGAGACCAGCGGGCCGCCGGCGGCGTAGCTGTAGGCGGTCGAGCCGGTCGGGGTGCTGATCACCAGCGCGTCGCAGCGGTAGTAGCCGTACTGCTGCCCGTCGACCGCGAGGGAGGCGTCGACGAAGCCCAGGCCGGGTTGACGGATCAGTGTGACGTCGTTGAACGCGACGAGGTCGTCCCCGCAGATGTCGCAGACCAGGCAGCTGTGGCTCTCCACCGTGAAGTCCCGCGCGACCAGCCGGTCCAGCGCAGTCGACAGTTCCGGCGGCTCCACCTCGACCAGGAAGCCGAGCTTGCCCACATGCACGCCGAGCACCGGCTTCGGGTCGTGGACGGCCGCGCGCAATGCGCCCAGCATCGTCCCGTCCCCGCCGATGGCGATCAGGGCGTCCGACCGGGCGGCCACCTCGCCCACCGGCAGCGGCTCGACCGTGGCCGGCACCCGGTGCCGGTCCTCCGTGCGTACGGCCAGGGCGATCCGGTGCCGGTCGGCCCAGGTCACGATGGTGTCGACCACCGCGGAGACGTCCCGGGTGGGGTGCAGCACCAGCCCGAGCCGGCTCCGGTCCATGCCTACAGCTCACCACATCCGGGGGCTTCCGGGCGGGCTTACCGGAAGGTGCGCTGGTGGCCCGGGGACCGCGGGCGCACCCGGCCCCGTCGGCTACCGGCACGGCCGGCCGGTCAGGTGGGCCAGCGATCATGCGCAACCCGCCAGGTGACGCATGATCGCCTCGCTGAATACCGCCTCGATGTCGCACCGCTTGGGACCCGCCGCCACGCCGCCGCGTACGTGGTGGTGGGGCGACTCCTCGCGGTCACCGTGCCGAAGTGCAGGCAACGAAACTCGATGAGGTGAAAGTGGCGCCGTCGAAGCCGATGTCCAGCGAGACCAGCGGAGTGCGCGATGGCGTCCGCCACCTGCTCGGCGTAGTCGAGCAGTGCAGCGAGTGGAGGTGGTAGCCCCGCCGCACTCGGTCGTGCGCCGAGCCGAGGCGGATCCGACCGTGCCGGTCACTCCGGCGGCGCGGCATCGTTGCACCCGGCGAGTACGGCGGAATCCGAGGTGGACGATAGGTGTTGAGCATGCTCCGGAACATTCGGGACAACGGTGTCTCCGTCGGGGTGCCGACGCGGCGGCGCGTGACGGTCGGGAGGCGAGCCTGATGCAGGTGGACACGACCCGGCCCGGTCGCATTCTCGGCCCGTTGGCCCGATTGCTGGATCGGGTCATCACGACCGGCTCCCGGGCCCGCCGCGCGGTGCGCGGGCTGGCCATGGCGGACCGGTTCGCCGCCCGTGGCAACGGGTTCGTCTTTGACCCCGACGGCGTTTACACCTTTGAGACGATCGAGGTGGGACGCAACGTCGACCTCGGCCACCGGCCGGTCCTCATGGCTGCCCGGTCCCGCATCCGGATCGGCGACAACGTCATGTTCGGCCCGGAGGTCACCATCCGGGGCGGCAACCATCGGGTGGACCGGGTCGGCGTACCGATGATCGCCGTGGAGAAGGGGCCCGGCGACGAGGACCACGACCGGGGTGTCGTGATCGGCGACGACGTCTGGGTCGGTACCCGCGCGATCATCCTGCACGGAGTGACCGTCGGGCGGGGCGCGGTGATCGGGGCGGGGGCGGTGGTCACCCGGTCGGTGCCGCCGTACGTAATCGTCGCCGGCAGTCCGGCCCGGGTCGTCCGGCTGCGCTGGCCGGTCGAGACGATCGCCGCCCACGAACGCGCCCTCTACCCCCCGGATCAGCGGCTGCCCCCGGCTGAGCTGGCGACGCTCGCCGAGTTCGCCGTGCCGGCGCCGCGTCCGGCGCCGACGACGAAGTCGCTGACAGCCGACGCCCAGGAGCGGTAGTCGAAGTCGCTGGCCCGCTCCCGCGCGGCTCGGCTCATCCGCCACCAACGGGCGTCGCCCAAGGCGAGTGCCCGGATCAGGCCGTCGCGGACGTCGTCCGGGCCCGGACCAGGCAGCACCAGCCCCTCCCTGCCGTCCGTGACGTGCCGGGCGAGGTCGCTGGTGTGGTTCAGCAGCACCGGGCACCCCGCGGCCAGGCTCTCCGGCACCTTCGAGGGGAACCCCGCCCGGGCGTACCCGGCGTCCGGACGGACCAGGACCGAAAAGTGCGCGCTGCCCAGTTCGGCCAGGACGCGGTCACGCGGCACCCGGCCGAGGAACGTGACCTGGTCGGTGAGATCGGCCAGGCCGGCTGAGTCCAGGTCGGACAGGCGGGTCGCCTGCTCGCGGGCAACCCCGGCGATCGTCAGGCGGACCCGGTGCCGCTGCGCCTCGGGCAGCCGCCGGATCCCCTCCACCACCACGGCAAGCAGGTCCTTGGGGCCAGCGGTGCCGGCGTAGAGCAGACGCAGCCCGTCGGCCAGCGGAGGCGGCGCGGGCGGCGCGTAGTCGGCGCAGTCGACCTGCGGCGGCACGACCAGGGTGGGGCGCCGGTGGGCGAAGTCGTCCCAGAGCGTGGTGGAGACGGTGATGATCCGGTCGGCCAGCCGGGCGGCGAGGAACGCGTTCCACCGGTGCCGGATGAAGTAGGGGTAGAGCCAGCGCCAGGCGAACTGCCCCGGGTCGTGCCGCTCCAGCACATCGACGGTGACCGGGCGGCGCACCGCGACGCGGAAAACGGCCCAGGTGGTCAGGGTCCACAGCCCGAGCGGCAGACAGACCGCGCTCAGGTCGGCCCGCCGTACGCCGGCCCGGCGCAGTGCGGCCAGCACCCGCAGCGGCCGGCAATGCCGGTACCACCAGCGGGCCGCCCGGCCCCCGGTGATCGGAGGCAGGGTCAGCAACCGGATCCCCTCCGGCAGCCGCGGATCCACCGGCGACCGGGTCCCATCGGCGGGCCAGTCGTTGACCACGACGGTGGTGGTGCCCGGTGCGGTCGCCGATCGAGCCAGGTGGAGCAGCCGGTTGGACATGGCATCGCCGTTCGGGAACCGGTACGCGGCCAGCACGAGCAGGCGTGGTGGGCCGGAACCGGCCGGAACGACCCGATCCGCTGGCGCTGGTGACTCGGGCATGCGTCCACCTCATTCATACTAAATGTGGATTTCCTCTGAAATTCCGCCCGATAGTGTAGGTCACCGATGGACCCCCGTCGCCGGCATCCGCTCCGGCGTGCACAGAAAGTGGAGGGACTGTGGACCCGACCAGCGCCGTCGCCGGCCTCGACCGCACGCCGCCCGGCGCCGAGGCCCGACCCGTCGTGGTCCAGCACTCGGCCGGGAGCCCGGGAGCCAACGGGCCGCTTACCGCGGTCGAGCGGGTGCTCGCTTCCCGGCTCGGCGACGAGTACGACTTCGTGCGGATGCACCAGGAGCGGGGCAACGGCGCCCTCAACATGCCGCTGCTGCGCGAGTGGGTGGCGCTGCTGCGTCGCGTCCGTCCTGACCTCGTACACGTGCGCGGCCTGCAGAACGAGGGCTTTCACGGCGTCCTCGCCGCACGTCTGGCCCGTTGCCCGCGCATCCTGGTTACCGTGCACGGCACCGTCCGGGACCTGCGCCACCCCGGTTGGCCACTGCGGCGCGGCTTGCTGGCGCACGCGGCGGAACCGTTCACCCTGCGCGCCGCCACGCACGTCGCCACCGTGTGCGAGTACGCCGCCGAACGCGACTTCCTGCGCGGCCACCGGGACCGTTTCGTCGGGGTGATCCCCAACGGGGTGCCGGTGCCGGCCGACCCGGCGCTGCCCCGCGAGCGGGTCCGCGCCGACCTCGGCCTGCGCCCCGAAGACGTTGTGATGATCACTGTCGCAAGGCTGAGCTGGGAAAAGGGCTACCGGGTGCTCGCCGATGCGCTGCGCCAGCTGCCGGTCGTACCGGGGCGGCTGGTGCTGCTGGTGGCCGGGGACGGGCCGGACCGACCTGGCGTCGCTGCCGCGCTGCGCGACGCCGCCGGCCCTTTCGGTCCCGACGTGCTCAACGTACGGATGCTCGGCTCCCGCGCCGACGTGCCGGATCTGCTGGCGGCGGCCGACCTGTTCGTCTTTCCGACGCTGCACGAGAACCTATCCAACGCGCTGCTGGAGGCGATGGCCCACGGGCTGCCGGTGGTGGCGAGCGCGGTCGGCGGTAACGTGGAGGTGCTGCGCGACGGCGCGGGCGTTCTCGTGCCCGCCGGCGATTCCCGCGCCCTCGCAGACGCCCTGGTGCCCCTGTTGAACGAACCGGCCGCCCGGGGCGACCTGGGTGCTCGCGCTCGCCGTCGGGTCCGCGACCGCTACAGCCTCGACGCCATGCTCGGCACGCTCGACGCGGTCTACCGCCGGATCCTGGCGGTGCGCCCGTGACGCCCCGCACCGGCCTGGAGGTGACGCTGCTCGGCTTCACCGTGCCCGACGAGGTGCTGGCGGACGTGATGGCCCGTGACGCCATGCACGCCGACCAGACCCACGCTTTCGGCTGGGCACTGGTCGCCGCGATGCGCGCGGCCGAATGCCGGGTGCGGTTGCTCTCCGTCGTGCCGGTCTCCACCTGGCCGCGCAACCGGCGATTGCTGTTCCGTGGCGGACGGTTCCGACACGACGGGGTGGACGGTCGACTGTTGGGTTTTGTCAACGTGCTCGGACTCAAGCACCTCACCCGGTTTGCGGCGGCCCGTCGCCGGCTCGCCCGAGGGCCGGGCGAGGGCGACGTGCTGCTGGTGCACGGAGTGCACACCCCGTTCCTGTGGGCCGGCGTGCTGCTCGCCCGCCGGCGCGGGGTGCGCGTGGTGCCGGTGCTCACCGACCCACCGGGTGTCGCCCTGCCCACCGACGGGCGGCTGGTGCGGCTGTTGCGCGGGCTCGACGTCGCCCTTGTCCGGGCCGCGCTGCGCCGCTGCGCCGGGGTCATCGCACTGACCGGCCCGCTCGCCGGAGACTTTGCGCCGGGTCGGCCTCACCTGGTGGTGGAGGGGATCTTCCACCCGCCCGCTGGCGTTCGCCCGCGTGTCGAGGTCGCCCCCGGCGCTCGCGACGTGGTGTACGCCGGAGGACTCAGCCGAGCGTACGGGGTGGACCGGCTGGTGGAGGCGTTCCGCGCCCTGCCCGGCCCGGAACTGCGGCTGCGGCTGTTCGGCCGGGGGGAGTTGACGCCCTGGCTGCGGGAGCAGGCTGCGGCTGATCCGCGAATCGCCCCGCCGGAACTGGTCGACCGTGACGTGCTCGCGGGCCGTCTCGCCCGGGCGGCGGTGCTGGTGAACCCTCGCCCCGTCGGGCAGAGCTTCGTCCACTACTCGTTTCCGTCCAAGACCATCGAGTACCTCTCGGCGGGGGTGCCCGTGGTCAGTACGCGACTGCCCGGCATTCCTGCCGACTACCTGCCGCACCTCATGCTCGCCGAGCCGGACACGGTCGAGGGGCTGCGCCACGCCCTCGCCCGCGCGCTGGCGCTTCCGTCCGAGGAGGCGGCCAGGCGCGGCGCGGCAGGCCGGGAGTTCGTCCGTCTGACCCGCAGTCCGGCGGCCCAGGGGCGGCGCGTCCACGAGTTCCTCGCCGCGCTGGCCACGCCGCCAACTGCGTCTACGGCGGACCGATCCGCTGCGGTAGCTGCCGCTCCCAAATCCTGACACGCCGCCGGTGTGCCCGGGCTCAGCAGGTTCTACGGCCGGGCCGCGTTCGTCTTCAGGTCCTCGATTTGGTTCACGCCCACCCACGTCGCCCGATTCGCGTGACTCATTACCTGCTGCGCTCGTTGTCCCGTTGGTTAGCCGCGCCGGCCGTCGGGCCGGCGCACCATGGGACGGAGGCGACCGTGAAGGTAGTGGTGACGGGTGGCGCGGGCTTCATCGGCGCCAATTTGGTCCGGGCGCTGGTGGATACCCCGGAGGTCACCTCGGTCGTGGCGGTCGACGACCTCTCCACCGGGCTCCTGGAGAACCTCGACGGCCTGCCGGTGCCGCTGCTGCGTGGCACCGTGCTTGACCCCGACCTGCTTGACAAGGCATTTGCCGATGCCGCCAGCGTGGTGCACCTGGGCGCGCTCGGCTCGGTGCCGCGGTCCATCGACCGGCCGTTGCCGAGCCATCACGCCAACGCCACCGGCACCCTGATGGTGCTTGAGGCGGCGCGCCGGCACGACGTCGGGCAGGTGATCATCGCCTCCTCGTCCTCCGTCTACGGCGCGAACCCGGTGCTGCCCAGGCAGGAAGGGCTGCGCCCGAGGCCGGTCAGCCCGTACGCCGTCTCCAAGCTCGCCGCCGAGGCGTACACCGTCGCCTACGCGAGTTGCTACGGCCTGCCGGTGTTGCCCCTCCGCTTCTTCAACGTCTTCGGCCCCCGGCAGGCGGCGCACCACGCCTACGCCGCCGTGGTGCCCCGGTTCGCCACCGCCGCCCTGGCCGGGCAGCCGCTGCGCGTGCACGGCGACGGGCGGCAGACCCGCGACTTCACCTACGTCGGCAGCGTCACCTCCGTGATCGTCGACGCAGTGGTCCGCCGGGTGTCCGCCCCGGACGTGGTCAACCTCGCCTTCGGCGCCAGGATCTCGCTGCTCGAGGTCATCGGTGAACTGGAACAGCTGCTCGGTCGGCCGCTGGAGCGGGTCCACGAGCCGGCGCGCCCGGGGGACGTCCGCGACTCTCAGGCGGACTGCACCCGGCTGCGCCAGTTGTTTCCGACGATGCGGCCGACCCCGTTACGTGAGGGCCTGCGGGAAACGCTGTCCTGGATGGCCGGTCGCGTGCTTGCCGGCCAGTAGGAGCGGGAGCGTGTCCTCGAGGCTCGCCGAGCAGATCAGGCCCGCGCCCGCCGCCCACCGCCGCCCGCCGGATCGCACCCGGCGTCTGGTCTCCGGCGTGGCCACCGCCCTGGTCAGCAGGGCCGCCGGCTTCGTTGCACCGATCGTGCTGGTCCCGGTGACCCTGCCCTACTTCGGCAACGACCTGTACGGGCTGTGGATGGCGGTGGCCGCGTTGGTCGGCATGGCGTCCTTCGCCGACCTCGGACTGGGCGGCGGCCTGATGACCAAACTGGCCCCCTGCCATGCCAACGGCGACGACGAGCGCGCCCAGCGCTATATCTCCAGCGCCTACCTTGCCCTCCTGCTCCTGGCGTCCGTCACGACCACCATGCTCTGGCTGCTCGCCGACGACATCCCCTGGGTGTCGGTGTTCAACGTCAGCGGCGAGGTCACCCCGGGACAGACCCGGCTGATCGCGCTCGTCTGCCTCACCGCGTTCCTGGTGAACGTGCCGCTCTCCCTGATCACCCGGGTGCAGTACGCCTATCAACAGGTGGGACGCAGCAACATCTGGCAGGCGACGGCCAGCCTCAGCGGGCTCGTCCTGGTGCTTGCCGTCGTGGGTGCGGGCCTGTCCCCGATGTTCGTGATCGTAGCCTCGGTCTCCGCCCCGCTGCTGGTAAACCTCGTCAACACGGTGTGGTTCTTCGGCGGGAAAAAGACCCGGATCAGACCCCGGCTGGGCGCCGTCGATGCCCGCGCGGCCTGGGAACTGACCCGCCTCAGCGGGCTGTTCTTCATGCTGACCGTCGTCATGTCATTCGCGACGAACACCGACACCCTGATCATCGCGCACGCGCTCGGGCTGTCCGCGGTTGCCGGCTTCGTGGTCCCGGCGAAGCTGCTGGCTCAGCTTGGCCAGCTCGTCGTCCTGGTCAACGTGCCGCTGTGGCCGGCCAACGGGGACGCGCTGGCCCAGGGACAGCTCTCCTGGGTGCGGCGGACGACCCGCCGGATGACGGCCCTGTCCGTGCTCGCCGCCGCAGTGCCGTCGGTCGCCCTGGTGTTCTTCGGGGACTGGCTCTTCGCCGCGTGGCTGCCGGTTTCGATCGGCGGTGACCGATGGCTGCTCGCGGGTCTGGCGGTGTGGTGGGTGCTCCAGGCGGCGCTCTCGCCGCGTTTCATGGTGCAGAACGCGGCTGGTGTGGTCGTCCCGCAACTGGTGGGCTGGGTAGCGTTCCTGGCTCTCTCTGTCCTCGGCAAGTGGTACGGCGCCCGGTGGTTCGGCACCGCCGCGGTGCCCTGGGCCGGGGCGGCGGGGTATGCGCTGACCGTCCTGCCGGCCGCGCTCTACGGATACCGCCGGACACTGCGGATGCACCGCGCGCCGGCTGCGCAGGAGGGGAAGGATGAGCGGATTGCTGCCTGAGGAACATCCCCGGGTGCTCGTGGTCGGAGCGGCGGTGTTCAGTCGCGCCTCCGGCATCGGCATCACGCTGTCGAACCTGTTCGCCGGTTGGCCCCGAGACCGACTCGCCCAGCTTTACACCGAGGACGGGGAGCCGGTGACGGACGTCTGTGCCACATTTGCGCGTGTCGGTCCGGAACTCGCCCCGGTGGAGCACCACCTGTACCGGCTGCGGGCGCGGACTCGACGTGCGGGAAGGACGGCGGCGGTTGGCGGTGCGGGGGCGGACGGGACGGCCGCCGCGAAGCCCGATCCAGGGCCCGTCCGTGCGCGGTTGCTGTCGGAGCTGCGGGCCTTTCTCGACCTGGCTCCGATCCGGGTGCCGCCCCAGGTGCGCGACTGGCTGCGGGCGCAGCGGCCCGAGGTGCTGTACGCGACAATGGGGAGCATCCGGATGATGCGGCTGGCGGTGGCGGCGGCCCGCGAGTGTCGGGTGCCACTGGTGCCGCATTTCATGGACGACTGGCCCACCACTTTGTACAAGGAGGGGCAGACGCTGGGTCTTGCCCGGTGGGCCGTCCGCGCCGAACTGCGCGCGGTGCTGCGTCACTCCTCGTACGGACTGGGCATCAGCGGCCCGATGGCTCGCGAGTACGAGCGGCGCTACCGGCTACCGTTCGCTGCCTTCGGCAACTGCGTGGACGTTGCGGACTTCGCCGATCCGGTCGACCCTGCGCAACCGCGGCCCGTCACGACGCCGATCGAGCTGGTCTACGTAGGCGGCCTGCACCTGGAGCGTTGGCGGTCGTTGCGGCGGGTCGGGGAGGCACTGGGGCGGCTCGCCCCTGACGGTGTGTCCGCCCGGCTGACCGTGCACACGCCCGCCCAGGACGTCACCCGGTACGCCAGCCGCCTGGCCGACCTACCCGCGGTATGCCTCGGCCGGTCGCTAGCCAGCAGCGAGGTGGCCGCCGTGCTGCGCCGCGCCGACATCCTTGTGCATGTGGAGTCGTTCGCCGAGAACAACCGCGCCTACACCCGTTACTCGCTGTCCACGAAGATCCCGCAGTACCTCGCCGCCGGCCGACCGGTGCTGGGCTTCGGTCCGGCCGAGCTGGCCTCCATGGTGCACCTCACGGAGGCCGGTGCGGGGGTGGTGGTCGGCGTCGACGACCCGGCGGCGCTGACCCGGGAGCTGTCCCGGCTCTGCCACGATGCGGGGCTGCGTGACCGCCTCGGCCGGCAGGGGCTCGCCTTCGCGGTGCGCCACCACCGCGCCGACCAGGTGGCCCTGCGCTTGGCCGAGATCCTGCGCGAGGCCGCTCGCCGGCCCGTCGGCCAGCCGTCGGCGCCCCGCGCCGAACCGCCCCACCGTGCCTTGGCCCCCGCCGACCGCTGAGGCGTCGGACGCGTCACGAGGCGCGGCGGTTCACCGACCGCCGCGCCCCGTACCGTTGCGGGTCCTTGTTCACCGCGCAATCCGCGCGAGCCTGCGGGAGGACCGGCCGGCCCTCCAGGACAGCGCACCCGGCCGCGCCCGGTGTGCCGGCCCGGGTGGGGCCGGCAGCTCCGGCAGGACGGTGACCAGCGCGAGTGCCAGCCACATTGCGAGCGCCGCCTCCCACTGGCCGGTCAGCCAGATCGGCAGCAGCACCGCGGTGAAGAGACACATCACGACGATTCCCGCCCGCGAGGTGCGGGCGGCGGTCCAGCAGCCGGCAGCGACGGTGCCGAGGTAGAGCAGCGCGCCGACCAGGCCGAGGTCGTTGCCGAGGATGAGCAGCAGGTTGTGCGGACCGATTCCGAAGGGATTGGTGCCGATGAAGACACCCGGACCGGAGCCGGTCAGTGGGGCCTCGCTCCAGGTCGACAGGGCGTACGGCCACAACCCCAGGCGACCGGAGATGTCGCCGGTGGGGCGGCCGTAGAGCTGGTCGAGCCAGAGCAACGTGCGCTCGGGGGCGATGCCGAACGGCACGATGACGATCAGCAGCGCGGCGATCCCGCCCAGCCCGGCCGCGGTGGCCCGGGGCAGCAGCCACGCCAGCGCCAGCACCACGACGCCGAGGAGTACGCCGATGGCCGCGCCCCGGGAGCCGGTGAGCAGCATTCCCCAGACGACCGGAACGGCGAGCAGGGGCGGGCAGGCCCGCAACAGCGGGCGGCGGTGCGCGGCGGCGAGTAGCACCGCCACGACCACCCCGACGGCAAGGGTGTAGGCGGTGGCGTTGATCTCCCGGCCCTCGATGCCGTATCGGGTGGCGACGTCAACGAGCTGACCCAGCTGGCGCAGGTCGCCGCGGGCGCCGGTGACCACCTCCACGGCGACTACCACGCAGCCGGCGAGGAATGTCCAGCCGAGCAGGATGAGGTCCCGCCGACGGCGCACCACGTGCCGGCAGACGACGAAGAGCAGGCAGACCGTGGCGTACCGGTAACCTCCCGCGAACGCCAACTCGGGGTGGCCCGTCCACAGAGGGCTGGACAGCGCCCATGCGCCGGTGGCGAGGGCCAGTACGTCGGGCAGCCGAAGACGGGGCGCGCGTCCGGTGAGGGCCAGGGCGAGCAGAGCCAGCAATGCCGCGTAGTTGAACGACCACCAGGGTGGGCGGGCGGCCATGAACGCGACCAGCCCGAGCACCAGCACCGAGGGCAGGGTCAGCGGCCGTCGAGAGGACGCCCGGTCGGCCCGGGTGCCCCGCACGTCCCGGGATTCCGGCCGGTGTCCGGGTGCATTGAGGTGCCTCGACCCCTGATGGACAGGGCGGTGCGAGGTGACGGGGTCTGGGCGGCGCTGACGGGTGGGGGAGGCGGTCACCGCGGGCCTTTCCATCGGGCGTCTCCGCCCGGCACACCGGTGTGCGCTGCGAGCGGTGGTGTCGAATCGGGCCGCGTCGGACCCGACGCGCGACGGTGCGGCATGGCACTCCTTCGGGTACAGGCCGGTGCGACCGGACGGGTATCGCCCGGGCCGGCTGGATCAGGAATGTCGCGACGAGCCCCGGCCGTCAGATGCGCGCCGCGGGCGACACCGAATCGTTTCTACCAGGCAGGTTGCGGAAAGAGGCACGATTCTTGGGAATAAGGTGGACGACTGAAACGACTACCGGCGTCCTGTATGCAGCGTCTTGCGCTGTCTGACTGATTCCTCGCGAAATGCGTATCCCGATCGGGCCGCGTGTCGTTGTTCCGGGTGCCGCATCCGGCCGGGACGGTTTCTGCCGCCGGACGGTTCGCAGCGGCACCACCCAATGGCCCTACCCCATGGGCCAGCGGGGTGGCAGCCCGCCGAGCGACGACACGGGAGAATCCATGAGCTTCATGACCGCTGGACGCCGGGTGCTCATCACCGGCGGCACCGGCTCCTTCGGACAGACTATGACTCGCCGGTTGCTGGACCGCGACATCACTGAGGTGCGAATCCTCAGCCGGGATGAGGCCAAACAGGACGCGATGCGCCGCGCGCTCGGCGACGAGCGGGTGCGCTACCACGTGGGCGACGTCCGTGACCACGACAGCGTCCTGCGGGCCGCCCGCAACGTCGACTTCGTCTTCCACGCGGCGGCGCTCAAGCAGGTCCCGTCCTGCGAGTTCTTTCCGTTCGAGGCCGTCCGTACGAACATCCTGGGCAGCGCCAACGTGGTGGAGGCCGCCGCGCAGAACGGCGTCGGGTCGGTCGTCATGCTCAGCACCGACAAGGCCGTCTACCCGGTGAACGCCATGGGCATGAGTAAGGCCCTCATGGAGAAGGTGGCCCAGGCGCACGCGCGGAACAACCCAAACAGCGCCACCACCGTCTCCTGCGTTCGCTATGGCAACGTGATGTACTCGCGCGGCTCGGTCATCCCGCTCTTCGTCGAGCAGATCAAGGCCGGACGGGCGCTTACGGTCACAGATCCCACGATGACCCGCTTCCTCATGTCCCTGGCCGACTCGGTGGACCTCGTCGAGCACGCCTTCCACAACGCGCGTCCCGGTGACGTGTTCATCCGCAAGGCGCCGGCCTGTACCATCGGCGACCTCGCCGAGGCCGTCTGTCAGCTCTTCGACGTGCCATTCAAGCTCGACGTGATCGGCGTGCGACACAGCGAGAAGTGGCATGAGACGCTCGCCAGCCGTGAGGAACTGGCCCAGGCCGACGACTTCGGGGACTTCTACCGGGTGCCGCTGGACGCCCGCGACCTCAACTACGCGCTCTACGTCTCCGAGGGCGAGCTGGGCCAGGGGCCGCCGGAGGACTTCAACTCCGCCAACGCGCCGCGGCTGGGCGTACCGGAGATCGTCGAGCTGCTGAAGACGCTGCCGGAGGTCCGCGCGGAGCTGGCCCTGCGGGACCCGGTGCTGGCGTGCTGAGGCTGGCGGTCACCGGCGCCGGCGGCTTCCTCGGCTGGCACGTGCGGGTGCTGCTGCGCGTCCTCGGCTGGCCGGAACCCGTCGTCGTCACCCGGGCCGACCTGGCCGACCCCGAGCGGGTCGCGGCGAAGGTCGACGGCGTCGACCGGGTGCTGCACCTGGCCGGGGTCAACCGGGGCGAGCCGGCCGACGTGGCCGCCGGCAACGTGCAGCTCGCCGCCCAGCTCGCGCAGGGCCTCAAGCACTGCCCGACCCCGCCCGGCGCGGTGGTCTTCGCCAACTCGGTGCAGGCCGGCAACGGCACACCCTACGGCGACGCGAAGGCCGCCGCCGCCGGCATCCTGGCCGACACGGGCCTGCCCGTCGACGACGTCCTGCTGCCCAACCTGTACGGGGAGCACGGCCGGCCGTTCTACAACTCCGCGGTCGCGACGTTCTGCCGGCTGCTCGCCGAGGGCGGGCAGCCGGAGGTGCACGGCGACCGCGAGCTGAGCCTGGTGCACGTCACCGACGCGGCGGCCCGGCTCGTCGGCGTCCCGGCCGGGGGCTCGTGGGACCCGGCCATGCCGGCGCTGCGGACCGGCGTACGGGCCCTCGCCGACCGGCTCGCCGACGTCGCCGCCACCTACCGCACGGGTGAGCTGCCGGCCCTGGCGGACCGGCACGACGTGCGGCTGTTCAACACCTACCGCTCGCACTGCTTCCCGGCGCACTACCCGCTGGCGCTGCCGCGCCGGGCGGACGCCCGGGGCGAGCTGGTCGAGACGGTCAAGACGCACGGGGGAGGCGGCCAGACCTTCTGCTCCACGACCCGTCCCGGCATCACCCGGGGCGAGCACTTCCACCTGGCCAAGGTGGAGCGCTTCGTGGTGCTGCGCGGTTCGGCGGAGATCAGCCTGCGCCGGGTCGGCGACACCGAGGTGGCGCGGTTCGGAGTCTCCGGCGACCAGCCGGTGCTGGTGGACATGCCCACCATGTGGGTGCACAACCTGGTCAACACCGGCGACGACGAGCTGGTCACCATGTTCTGGACGAACGAGCTGTTCGACCCGGGCCGGCCGGACACCTGGCCCGAACCGGTCCAGCCGGCCCGGCCGGAGCGCGTGGTGGTCGCCGCGTGAGGATCGGCCTGGTCAGCCAGTGGTACCCGCCCGAAGGGGTGTTCATCCCCGGCAACCTGGCGCGGCAACTGGCCGAGCGGGGCCACGAGGTGCGGGTGCTCACCACCTTTCCGAGCTACCCGCACGGCCGGATCTTCCCCGGCTGGCGGCAACGCTGGCGGCACACCGAGACCGACGGGCCGGTCGCCGTCCGGCGGGTGCCCGCCTACCCCAGCCACGACACGTCCGCCGCCCGGCGCGCGCTGAGCCACCTGTCCTTCGGGGCCAGCAGCGCGCTGGGCGGCGTCCGCTGGTTGGCGGGCGTCGACGTCACCTACGTCTACCACCCGCCACCCACCTCGATCGCCGCGGCGGCGCTGGCCCGCCTGGCCCGGCGTACGCCGATCGTGCTGCACGTCCAGGACCTGTGGCCGGAGTCGGTGCTCGGCTCGGGCATGGCGCCCGCCGGCCGGGCGGGCCGGGCCCTGGAGGGGAGCGTCGCCGCGCTGATGCGGGCGACGTACCGCCTGGCCGGCGCCGTCGTGGTGATCTCGCCGGCGATGGCCGACCTGGTCGTGGCCCGCGGCGCGGACCCGGACCGGGTCCGGGTGGTGTGGAACTGGACCGACGACGGGCTGTTCCGGCCGGTGCCGGCCACCGGCGAGGCCCGCGCGGCGCTCGGCCACCGCGGGCGCTGCACCGTGATGTTCGCCGGCAACATCGGCCTGTTACAGGGGATCGAGACCGCGATCCGGGCGGCGGCCGCCGTGCGCGACCGGATCGACCTGGTGCTGGTGGGCTCGGGCGCCGGCGAGGAGGCCGCGCGCCGGCTCGCCGCGGACCTCGGCGCCGACAACGTGCGGTTCGTCGGCCGGCGACCCGCCGAACGGATGGCCGAGCTGTACGCGGCCGCCGACTGGCAGCTGGTCTGCCTGCGCGACCTGCCCGCGCTGCGCGGCAGCATCCCGTCGAAGCTGCAGGCCGCCCTGGCCTGCGGCGCCCCGGTGATCGCGTCCGTGGGCGGCGACGCCGCGGCCCTGGTCCGCTCGGCCGGGGTCGGCCTGGTCTCCCCGCCGGGGGACTGGCGCGCGCTCGCCGCGCGCTTCTCCGTCGCGGCGGCCGAGTCCGCGGACGTGCGGGCGGAACTGGGCCGGCGGGCCCGGCGGGTCTACCAGGAGCGCATGTCGCTGCGCGTGGGCGTGGACCAGTTCGAGGACATCATGACCAAGCTGGCAGCAGAGGGAGGACGGGCATGACCCGGATCATGACGGTGGTCGGCACCCGACCCGAGATCATCCGACTGTCCCGGGTGATCGCCCGGCTCGACGACACGGTGGACCACCTGCTGGTGCACACCGGGCAGAACTGGGACAGCACGCTCTCCGACGTCTTCTTCAAGGAGTTGCGGCTGCGCGAGCCGGACCGGTTCCTCCGGGTGGACACCTCGTCGCTCGGCCGGGTGCTGGGCGGCGTGCTCGTCGGCATGGAGGCGGCGATCGACGAGGCGCGCCCCGACGCGCTGCTCGTGCTCGGCGACACCAACAGCTGTATCGCCGCGCTGATGGCCCGGCGGATGCGGGTGCCGGTCTACCACATGGAGGCCGGCAACCGCTGCTTCGACCTCAACGTCCCGGAGGAGACCAACCGGCGGCTGGTCGACCACGTCGCCGACTTCAACCTGGTCTACACCGAGCACGCCCGGCGCAACCTGCTGGCCGAGGGGCTGCACCCGCGCCGGATCCTGCACACCGGCTCGCCCATGCGGGAAGTGCTGGAGCACTACCGGGCCGACATCGCCGCGTCGGGCGTACTGCGCCAACTCGACCTCGTGCCCGGCCGGTACTTCGTGGTCAGCGCGCACCGCGAGGAGAACGTGGACCAGCCGGCCCGCCTGAAGCGTCTGCTCGACTGCCTCCGGGCCGTCCGCGACCGGTGGGGGCACCCGGTGCTGGTCTCCACGCATCCGCGTACGCGCAAGCGGCTGGAGGCGTTGGCGCCGGACGCGGCGGCCCTCGACGGAATCGCGTTCCACGAGCCGTTCGGCCTCTTCGACTACGTGCACCTGCAGACCAGAGCCTTCTGCACGCTCTCCGACAGCGGCACCATCAGCGAGGAGGCCGCCATCCTCGGCTTCCCCGCCGTGACGCTGCGCGAGTCGATCGAGCGACCCGAGGCGCTGGACGCGGGCGGGATCATCATGACCGGCCTCGACCCGCAGGGCGTGGTCGAGGCGGTCGAGGTCACCGTGGCCCAGGTCGCCGCCCAGGGCGTGCCGTGCCCCGTCGACTACCGGGTCCCGGACACCTCCCGCCGGGTGGTCGACTTCATCCTCTCCACCGTCCGCCGGCACCACGACTGGGCGGGCATCCGCCGCTGAACCGCACCACGAGGGCCGGCGACCGGAGCTTCCGGTCGCCGGCCCTCGCCGCGTGCGGGTCCCGGGGTCAGCGGGACAAGGGCACCTGCACCGAGCTACGGGGGACCGGCCCGACCGGGTGGTCGCAGAGCAGGGCGAGCTGCGCGACGACCTTCTCCGGATCGTCGTACGGGTCGAGGCCGCTGACCTCCATCGGGTCGAGGGCGGGCACCGCCACGTGCGAGACCAGCGGGTGCAGCGGCCGGGTGTCGGTCTCGCCGGCGCCGAACAGGTCCTCGTGCAGCTTCTCGCCGGGGCGCAGCCCGGTGTAGACGATCGGCACGCTGCTCTCCGCCTGCTCGACCATCTGCCGGGCCAGGTCGGCGATGCGGACCGGCTCACCCATGTCCAGCACCAGCGCCTCCCCGTCGCGGCCGATCTCCGCGGCCTGCAACACCAGGTGCACCGCCTCCTGCACCGTCATCAGGTAGCGGGTCACCTCCGGGTGGGTGACGGTGAGCGGGTGGCCCAGCTCGATCTGCCGCTGGAACGCGGTCACCACCGAACCGCGGCTGCTCAGCACGTTGCCGAAGCGGACGCTGAGGAACGTGCCGGGGAACCGGGAGGCGGCGTGCGCGGTCAGCCGCTCGGTGATCCGCTTCGAGTAGCCGAGGACGCTGATCGGGTCGGCCGCCTTGTCGGTGGAGATGTTGACGAAGCGGGCCACGTCGCGGCACGCGTCGAGCACGGAGAGGGTGCCCCAGACGTTCGTCTGCACCGCCTCGCCGGGGTGCCTCTGGAGCAGCGTGAGGTGCTTGAGCGCGGCGGCGTGGAAGATGACGTCCGGCCGGCGTTCCCGGATGATCCGCCGGATCCCCTCGTCGTCGCGGAGGTCGGCGAGGATCAGCTCGGGGCCGTCCAACAGGGCCCGGCCGGCCAGCGACATCTGCAGGCCGTGCAGGGCCGACTCGTCGCGGTCGAGCATCATCAGCTCGCCCGGGTCCGCCTTCATCACCTGCCGGCACAGCTCCGAGCCGATGGAGCCGCCGGCGCCGGTGACCAGGACCCGCCGGCCGCTGAGCCCGTTGGTGCTCAGCGCCATGTCGGCGACCACCTGCCGGCGGCCGAGCAGGTCGCCGATCTGCACGTCGCGGACGTCGCGGACGGTGATCCGGTGGTCGACGAGGTCCCGGACCGGAGGCAGCACCTTGAACGCCGCCCCGGTCTGCAGGGTGGCCTCGCGGATCTGCCGGATCAGCGCGGCGTCGGCGTTGGCGACCGAGAAGATCACGGTCGTCGCGCCGGTGCGCCGTACGGCCGCCGCCACGTCCTGACGGCCGCCGAGCACGCGTACCCCGCCGATGCGCAGGTCCCGCTTGTCGGGGTCGTCGTCGAGGGCGCCCACGGGCCGGTAGCGCCCGCGTGGATCGCCGAGCATGGCCCGGAGCAGCCCCTGCCCGGCGTCGCCGAGCCCGAACAGCAGCACGGGGTTGGACGAGCGGGCGTCCGGCCGCATGGCGAGGTCGCGACGGTGCCGGTAGGTGAACCGGGCGGTCAGCATGAACAGCAGCGCCAGGGCGCCCCCGACCAGCGGCGTGCTCGCCGGCACCGGTCGTACGCCGGCCGGCAGCAGCCCGATCAGCATGATCGCGGCCGTGGTGGCCGCCGTGCCGGCGACCCCCTGCACCTCCTGGATGCTGCCCAGCGGGTGGCGGCCGGAGTAGATCCGGCGCACCGCCGCGACGGCCACGTGCACGACGGCGGCGAGGACGCCGCAGGCGGCGGCGCGCGCGAGCTGGCCGGGTGCCAGGTCGAGTTCGTAGCGGAACCAGACCGCGGCGACGAAACCCCCGACCCAGGCGGTGCTGTCGGTGGCGAGGAATCCGATGGTGCGGCGGCGGGCCCTGGCCCGGTGCGACCCCTGCCCGCCTGGGGCGGTCTCTGTTTCCGGCGGCATCTGTGCTCCTGTCCGTCTCCGGCTGCTTCCGCCGCGGGGACGGAAGGAGCTTTGGGCTCCTTTAGTTGATACATGCCCGGAAGTGATGTTTGGAGCTTTTCAGGTTTGATGACCGATTTTCGTCCCGTGGTGCCGAGGGCGGGTCGGGTCAACGGGCGGGCACGCCCTTGACGACGACGCCGTCCGGCACGTCGCGGACGACGCAGGCGCCCGCCCCGACGGTACTGTCCTGGCCCACCCGCAGGCCCTGCAACACGGCCGCCGTCGTCCCGACCAGCACCCCCTCCGCCAGCTGGCAGTCGCCGGAGACGGCGGCCAGAGGGTTGACCGACACGAAGTCGGCGAGGGTGCAGTCGTGCCCGACCGTGGCGTTCTGGTTGAGATGCACGTGCCGGCCGAGCGTGACGTTGGTCGTGACCCGGGCCCCGGCGAAGGCGACGAAGCCCGGGCCGTGCACCGCGTCCGGCCCGATCGTCGCCGCCGGATGCACGAGGCTCGCCGCCGGCGTGCCGTACGCGTCGACCCGGGCGGCGACCGCCCGCCGCACGCGCGGGTCGCCGATGCCGATGACGTGGTGCGCGTCCGGGGGTGCGTCACGCAGCCAGGCGACGCCGCCGAGATAGGGCACGTCGAGCCGCTGCACCCGCTTCAGGTTCTCCTCGGAGGGGCGGTCGTCGACGAACCCGAGCAGCCGCCAGCGCGGCCGTCCGGCGGCGGCGTCCATCGCCCGGGCGATCGTGAGGACCTCCCGGCCGTGCCCGCCGCAGCCGACGACCACCAGGGGGACCGTCACGCCGTCGACGCTCCCGTCCGTGCCGCGAGGAACTCGTCGACGGCGTCGAGGACGAGGCCGACCTGCCGCTCGTTCAGGGCGCTGCCGCTGGGCAGGGCCAGCCCGTCGGCGAACAGCCGCTCGGCCACCCCGGTGAGAAGGCGCTCGGCGTCGGCGTACGCCGGTTGCAGGTGCATCGGCTTCCAGACCGGGCGGGTCTCGATGTCCCGCGCGGCCAGGTGGGCGGCCAGGTCGGCGGCCCGCCAGCCGGACCGCTCCGGGTCGACCGCGATGGTGGTCAGCCAGCAGTTGGAGCCGGGGTCCTCCACGCCGAGCAGCCGCACGCCCGGGATCGGGGCGAAGAGCTTCGCGTACTGGTCGCGCAGGTGCCGGCGCCGGGCGATCATCCCGTCGAGCCGGACGAGTTGGGCGCGGCCCAGCGCGGCGAGCAGGTTGCTCAGCCGGTAGTTGTAGCCCGTCTCGCGGTGCTCGTAGTGCGGGGTCGGCTCGCGGGCCTGGGTCGACAGGAACCGGGCCCGGGCGAGCAGGGCCGCGTCGTCGGAGACGAGCATCCCGCCGCCCGAGGTGGTCATGATCTTGTTGCCGTTGAACGAGAGGATGCCCACCTGGCCGAAGGAGCCGGCCGGCCGGCCGTGATGGGTCGCGCCGAGGGCCTCCGCGGCGTCCTCGACGACCGGCACGCCCGCCGCCGCGCAGACCGGGGCCAGCGCCGTGTGGTCGGCGCAGCTGCCGAAGAGGTCGACGGGGACGACCGCGCCGACGCGGTGCCCCCGCAGGGCGAGGGTACGGATCAGCTCGTCCACGAGCGCCACGTCGACGTTTCCGGAATGCGGGTCGCAGTCGACGAAGACCGGCCGGGCGCCGGCGTAGCGGACCGCGTTCGCGGTCGCCACGAACGTCAACGTCGGCACGATGACGGCGTCCCCCGGCCCGACTCCCACCCCGAGCAGAGCCAGGTGCAGCGCGGCCGTGCCGGAACTCACCGCGACGGCCCCGCGGGCGCCCACCCGCGTGGCGACCTCGCGCTCGAACGCGTCGAGGTCCGGCCCGACGGGCGCGACCCAACCGGACCGCAGGGCCGCGACGACGTACGACTCCTCCAGCGGCCCGACGTCGGGCGGGGACAGGTGGATGGTCCGGCTCATCGGCCACCTCCGGCGGGCACGGCCAGGGGAGCCTCCGGTGCCGGGGCGGGCGGGACGAGCGAGGGCGTGCCGAGGAACTCGGGCGCGGTGGCCGAGCCCGCCGCGGAGATCCCCTCGCGGCGCAGCACGGTGCGGACGGTCGCGGCGAGGATCGACAGGTCCAGCCGCAGGCTGCGGTGGTCGACGTACCAGACGTCCAGCTCCAGCTTCTCCTCCCAGCCCAGGCTGTTGCGCCCACGCACCTGGGCCAGCCCGGTGACGCCCGGCCTGACCTCGTGCCGGCGGGCCTGGGCGGGGGAGTAGCGCGGCAGGTACTCGGTCAGCAGGGGGCGCGGGCCGACCAGGCTCATGTCGCCGCGCAGGACGTTCCACAGCGTCGGCAGCTCGTCCAGGCTGGTGGAACGCAGGAACCGCCCCAGCGGCGTCAGCCGGTCCCCGTCGCCCACCCGGCCCCGGCGCGGATCCGGCGGGAGCATGGTGCGGAACTTGACCAGCTCGAACACCTCGCCGTGCCGCCCCGCGCGCGGCTGCCGGAACAGCACCGGCCGGCCGAGTCCCGCCGCCACCAGCACCGCCACGACGAGGATCAGTGGCGCGGCCAGTACGAGCAGCAGCACGGCCGCCAGCACGTCGATCGCCCGCTTGAGGGCCTCCGGTCGGGGCCGCTGCGTGAGGTTTCCCGGCGTGTTCACGGAACCAGGCAAGGTCTCGACCTCCAGGCAGAGTCAGGCACCACACGACAAACACGTTCTAACAGGGATGAACGTGCCGGGAGCGCGAAATCGCGACACTCGACGCCGATCCCGACAGGTCAACCGCGCAACGGCCGGTCAGGACGCGGCCCGGTGCCGAAAGACGTGCCCCCTCGACGCGCCCGCGCCGGCAGTAGAGTGCTCGACGGTCGACGACGCGGGGGAGAGCCGTTGCTGCATCTGAGGGTCATCGCGCCGCCGGACCAGTCCTCGGCCGTGGCGGACCTGCTGGCCGCCGATCCCGGGGTGACCCACCTGGCGGTGCTTCCCGGCGCCGCCCGCCAGCCGGCGGGCGACCTCATCCTCTGCGACGTGGTCCGGGAGAGCGCCGACAACGTGCTGGCCGGGCTGCGGCAGCTCGGTGTGGAGGAGCGCGGCGCCATCTCGGCCGACGACGTCGAGCTAACCATCTCCTCGGCGGCCGGCCGGGCGGCCCGGAAGGCGCCGGGCAGCGGGGCGGACGCGGTGGTCTGGGACGAGATCGCCGCCAAGACCGGCGAACAGACGGAGCTCTCCGCCACCTACCTCGTGCTGATCACCGTCGCCACCATGCTCGCCGGGGTCGGCGTCCTGCTCGACCAGCCGATCCTCATCGTCGGCGCGATGGTCGTCGGCCCCGAGTTCGGCCCCCTGGCGGCGCTCTGCGTGGCGCTGCTGCGCCGCAACCTGCCGGTCATCGGCCGGTCGGTGCAGGCCCTGGTGGTCGGCTTCCTCGCCGCCATGGTGGTCACCGTCCTCAGCACGTGGGGGCTGGACGCCGCCGGGCTGGTCGAGCGCGGGATGCTGGAGGCCGAACGCCCGCTGACCGACTTCATCTGGCGGCCGGACGCGCTGTCCTGGGTGGTCGGCCTGCTCGCCGGGGTGGCCGGCATGCTCTCCCTGACCTCGAAGAAGTCCGGCAGCCTGGTCGGAGTGCTGATCTCGGTGACCACCGTGCCGGCCGCCGCGAACGTAGCCGTCGCCGTCGCCTACGGGGTCTGGCACGAGGCGTCCGGCTCGGCGCTCCAGTTGGTGATCAACCTCTGCGCGATCGTGCTCGCCGGCCTCGCCACGCTGCTGGTGCAGCAGTCCTGGTGGTGGTACCTCGGCCGGCGGCGCCGGGCGCGCCGGCCGGGCGGCGCCGCCCGCTGACCCCGCTCAGGGCGCCTCGTCGCCCAGACCCGCCCAGACCCCGCTCAGGGCGCCTCGTCGCCGGCGTCCAACCGGCGCGCCAGCAGGGTCCGCAGCGGAATCGACTCGCCGTCCCGGCCGCCCGCGCCGACCACGAGCGGCGGCGGGCTGGGCTGCGGCTCCGCCCCGAACAGCCGGGCGCGCGGGCCGCCCGCCACGGTCAGCAGGTGGAACCGCCCGTCGACGTCGACGGCCCGGGTGCGGGCCCGGTCGACGTACCAGCCGCGCAGCCCCGTCCGGTAGCTCCCGCGCCCGTCGGGGCCCCGGGCCGTGAGCCGTTCCGTGGGCAGCCCGCGCCGGGTCGCCTCGGCGACGAACCAGGCGACGAGCTCCGCCGCCTCGGCGTGCTCGGCCGCCCGCCGGCGCTCGTCGGCCGCCGCGTGCGCCCGCACGGCTCGCCGCTGCCGCTCCCGCCACTCCAGGCCGTCGCCCTCGTCCACGACCGCGACGGTACGCCCCGCCGCCCGCCACCGGACAGCCCGCTCCGGGTCGCCACGGGCACGGAGGTCGCCCGAGGCGGCGCCGGGCCCGAGCCCCACCCGCCGGTCGGGCCGGTCGGTGGGCGGGCCGCTCGGTGGGGCGCTGGTCGGTGGGCCGGTCGGCGGGCGAGAGGACCAGCACGACGCTGTCGAGCTGAGTCGTCTGCGACATCAGGCGGTTGCCCGGATCGTCGTTGCCTGAGTCGTCCACGACATCAGCTCGACAGCGTCCCGCGTGTGCATCCCTCGGGCCCGCCGACGAACGATCGCTCCCACCCCCTCACGCGCGAGCGAGCCTGTGCCTGAGTGGGTGGGACCGACCCGGACCGCTCGTGGAGCGGCGTGACGTCAGGCCAGTCCGGCCCGGCGCAGCGCGTCCGCCATGGCGTCGTTGGCCGGTGCTGGCCCCGCTGCGCCGCGGCCCTGCCGCTGCGCCCCGCCGCGCCCGCCACCCTGCCCGGGCTGGCCGCCCTGAC
>NZ_JBFABB010000024.1:0-70901 GCF_040640035.1 Micromonospora sp. NPDC023633
GCGGCTGTCCCACTCGGCGCGGGCGGCGTCGCGGGCGGCGGCCGCCGCGGCGGCCTGGTCGACGACGTCGCGCCGCCGCGCGGCGGCGACCTGGGCGCGGTGCTCGTCGTAGCGGCGGGCCGGGTGCGGCGGCTCGACGTTGCCGGTCAGCGACTCGTCGAGCAGCGACCGCAGGTAGCCCAGCGGCTGCTTCGGCGCGTCGAGCAGCTCACGGCCGCCACGGCTGCGCTCGATCCAGTCGAGCAGCACCGGCATCGTCCAGCCCGGACCGAGCCGGGACCCGAGCGTGGCTGCCACCCGAGGCAGGGGCACGTTCTCCAGCCACGGCCAGGCCCGCTGTGCGGCTCGTGCCAGGTCGTACGCGCCCCACTGCATCCAATCTGGACGGCGCGGTGCTCGTGACGGTGCACAAGCCCTCTCGATCGGCCTAGGACGCCGTACGGATCGTGGCACCCCCTTCGTTGGTGAGCGCGAAGCGCCATTCTCCCGCCGACTCGGCCCCACCGACTGAGGGTGAGTGATCGTCGGAGGTTGGGAACCCCGAACCACGAGCCAGGAGTAAACACTCATACCTGTAGACGCTGCGCGGGGGTGGCAGATATTCAGCGCGTGCCGGGCGAGGTCCTCGGCGCCCTCGATGGCGGTGTCCCGGGCGGTCGCCACGGCCTGGCGAAGCTGGGCACGCCGGGCCATCGCCTGCATGTCCATCACCGCGCCGGTGCGGGCGTGCAGCGCGTCAACGTCGTCCTGGGCGGCCTCCAGCAGCGCCACGGCGTGCGCGAGTAGCCCCTCGATCACCAGCAGCGCCACCGGCAGGTACGGCTCCCGCGCGACGGCACGCTCCCGGCCGCCCAGGGGCGCCAGGTCAAATTCCGCCCGGTCGTACGTGCGGCCCAGCCGGGTCCGCTCCTCCATCGACAGGCGGCGGCCCTGAGCGGTGCGCTCCATCCACTCCAGGGCCTCCGCGCGGGCCCAGCAGCCGGTGACGGTGCGCGGCTGGCAGTCGGCCAGCTCGGCGGTACGCAGCCGACCCGGCCGGGTGATCCGGGCGTTGGCGTCCACGGCCAGCACGCCGGCGACGCGGGCCAGCACCGACGGGCGACCACGCTTCGACGCCTTCGCCGACGCCTGGCGGGCCAGCAGATCGGCCAGGTGCACCACCGCACGGCCACGGCGACGGCCGGCGGCGAACGCCTCGATGACCTCCCGCAGCCGCTCCACCCACGCGGTCAGCTCCGCCACCCGCTGCTCAGCCTCGGTGATCTCGGCGAGCTGGCCGAAGCGGACCTCCACCGCGACCCGCTCCGCATGGACGACGGCCGCTGCGGTGGCCTGCTCGGTCTCCTGCTCTAGGGCGACCTCCTCGCGGATGGCCGCCAGCCACGAGTAGCCACACAGCCAGCACGCCGGCGACGGCTCCCACTCACCACACGCCGCACAGCCCTCCATGACGTCGTCGACGTCGTCGAGTACCCCGGCGCGCAGCTCGACTGCCTGGCGGCGCTGCTCCCGCTCCGTGCGGCTGCGCCAGCACGGAATACACAGCGGTTCCGACCCGTCACCGTCACGGGGCAGGCCCTGCGTGTCCCGGCCCGCACTGGCACAGGACACGCACGGCGTCTGCACACCGGTCGGATACACCGGCCGTCGGCGAGCACCCGCCGGAGCGACCAGTCGGGCCTGCCCGGTGCGGGTCGTCTCCACCAACAGAGCGGGCCGGGCCAGGTGCACCGTGCAGCGGTCGCGGCCGGGAGCGGCCAGCACCGCCCGACCGACGGCGGCGCAGACTGGGCAGTGCCCGGTCGCGGCCACCCGGTCGGCCGACAGCGTGGTCAAGTTCGGTGCCGTGATCATCGCGGCACCGCTGCAGGCCGATCAGGGGTACGCCCTGAGCCAAGGTGATCTGCCGCAAGGGCGGCAGAGACATGCGAGGGGACTGGGCGCGCAAAGGCGTTGCCGCGACACGCAGAAAAGGTGTCGAGAGACAAGAGTGCACCCAGCCCGGAGGTGGGTGCTATGGTGTCCTCCGAGCTTGTTGGAGCCTCAGACCCTCTCCTCGCCGCCAAGCAAAAAGGAGGGTGTGGGGCTCTCTTGCTGTCTGCAGTTAGGGGTTGAGCGCGGGCGCTCCCTCTCAAGATCAGATCGGGGTTATAACCCGTGGATCTTACGGCGACGGCCAGCCGTGCAGGGGGCCCAACACGCACCGAAACCAGGCGTCCCCGAGTATCCTGTGTGGATTCCCCGGGAAAATCTGGACATACCGTCACGAGCCGGGCGGCATTTGTAACCAAGGAAATTTGAATACATGCAGCCGAATGGGCGGCCCGGTCAATTGGGCCGCCCATTCGGGTCCTTTGAATGGTCACTCGGGCCGGTGAATGGTGTCGCAGTAGACGGCGGTGCCATCGCCGTCGTGGGCGTACAGCTCGCCGTAGCGGTCGGCCGGGCCGTCGACCGCGTCGAGCAGCCGCTGCGCCTGGCGGCACGCGGCGTCGAGGTCGACGGCGGTGAAGAAGGTGACGAACTGCGGGGTGTCGGGCTCGGGGTCGGTGACGACGTCAAGGCGGTACTCGTCGGTGGTGCCGAGCACGAGCAGCTCGAACGGGCGGCCGGTCATGGTGCTCACCGGGCCCAGATCGCCAGGGCGGCGGTAACGGTGGCACCGGCGTACCCGGCCAGCAGCAGCGGCACCGCGCGGGAGATGGCCCGATACCTGGCGCGCAGGGTGCGGGAGCGCCACCACAGCTCGCGGGCGCGGGCCAGCGGAGTCATCTGCGCGACCTGCTCGGCGTCGCCGGTGACGAGGCGGGCGAGCACGTCCTGGGCGCCGTCGCAGTCGGCGTAGACGGGAAACCCGAAGTCACCGCCGAGACGGGGCCAGGAGACCGTCAGCAGCAGCACCACGGCGGCCAGCACCACCGCGGCGGTTCCCGCGCCGGCCCACAGGGCGGCGGTGGGCAGGCGGCCGACGGCTCCGGCGCCGCCGAGCACGGCCAGGCCGGCGCCGAGCAGCACCCCGGCCATCTGGAGGTAGCCGGCGGCCTTGGGGTCGACGCGCAACATCTCGGCGCGCACGGTGGCGATCTCGGCGTCCAGAGCGGCGGTGGCGGTGCCCCGGCCGCAGGCGGAGGCGTGCGCGCCGGCACGGGCGAGGATCTCCAGCTCGCTGAAGTCCGCGTCGGTGGTGCCGCAGCCGGTGCAGCGAGAGGTGCTGTTGGCGAGGCTGGTGGAAATCTCGACCAGCACCGCGAAGGCACCGGCGGTCGGGATGCAGAAGTGGCGACGCGGGCCATGTGGGCCGCGCGGCTCGTAGGTGCTGGCGTACGCGATGCCGAGGTAGGTCGGGTCTCCGGGATCAGGCACGATGAGGGTGCTCCTCTGGCTCGATGCGGGCTGGGTGGGGTGGCGGGCGGCCCCGGGCTTGGTAGGCAGGGGGGCCGCCCGCGCGGCGTTATCGGCTGGTCGGGTTGTAGGTGGGGGAGTCGGGGCGCGGGTACGCCTCGGGTCGGCAGGCGTCGTCGTAGCCGCACCAGTCCCAGACCGCGAGGCCGGGGCGCAGCGAGACGGTGCGCTCGTCGGCGACGATCTGCTCGGCGTCGTCGGTCCAGTCGACGCCGGTGGCGATCGCGGCGACGGCGGCCTGGTCGACGTGGCGGGCGCACAGCTTCTGGGCGATGGCCTGGCCGCTGGGCAGGTGGGTCAGGCTGTAGCGGCCGTCGAGGCGCTGTCCGTCGTCGTCGACGGTGACGTTGACGGCCAGGCCGGGCGCGACCGGCCAGCCGGTCACGACCCGCGCGACGATGCGGGGGGCCTCGGGGTCGTTGTCGCTCAGGTACAGCCGCACCGGGGTGGTGGTCGGCGCGGCGGTGGTCGTGGTGGTCATGAATCCTCCTCAGCGAGTGCTATCGACGGGCGGGCGGAAAAGGGTGGGCGGCGGTTCTCCTTTCGGTGGGTTCGAGCGGACGGTGGTCAGCGGCGGGCGGCGAGCATGGCGGCCAGCCACGCGCCGGCGGTGCCGGCGGTCGCGGTGAGCGCCTGGGTCCATCCGCCGGGGGCGGCGATGCCCATCAGCACGGCGGCTGCGGCGGCGGCGTGCAGCACGTACAGGGCGGTGCGGGAGCGGCGGCGGGCGAGCACGCCCTGGCCCACGGCGGCGAGGGATCCGGCGGCCCAGCCCGTCCACAGCGCCCAGCCCCAGATGCCGTGGGCGCCGGCCCAGGCGGTGGTGGCCGGCAGCAGCAGCGCGTGCACGGCGACGACGGCGGCCAGGGCGAGCAGGAGCCAGGCGGTGTAGCTGGCGGTGTGCATCAGGCGGCGGCGGTCGGCGAGGACGGTGCCGACGGTCGTGACGCGGTTGGCGGGCGGCCAGCGGTCGCAGCAGCGGCGGGGCCAGAGGCCGGAGTCGTGCTGATGGCGGTGGACCGGCTCGTTGCCGGGAGCTGCGGGCTGGCGCATGACGTCTCCTGGTGGTGGATGGCAAGAGGGCGGACCGGGGTGATCGCGCGGGCGTGGCTGGCCACGACAGCGGCGTACTGGTGCTGGGCGGCGTGCATGTCCGCCTCGGCGGCGGCAGCCTCGCGGGCGTCGTGGGCACGCTCCGCGGCGGTCAGCGCCAGCGCCGCCGCCGCCGCGGTGAGCAGCACCCCGCCGATCAGGGGCGGGCCGCCGGCGTCGGCGGCGAGGTGCCCGGCGGTGGCCACGCCGCCGAGCAGACCGCTCGCGCCGGCGACGGCCGGCCAGCGGCGGCGGCCGGTCTGGGCGCGGTGGCGGCGGCGGCCGGCGGCTCGGATGGCGTCCTCGGCGGCGCGCATCCGAGCGGCGTCGAGCTGCCACGCGATCAACTCGACCGACAGCACGTCGATGCGCTGCTGGTGGGTCAGCGCGTAGAGGGTGTCCGGCGGCTGCGCGTCGCGCTGGCGCGTCAGGCGGCGGATCTCGGACTCCAGTTCGGCGACCCGGGACATGGGGCTCTCCTATACGGACGGTGACCTAACAGGCGGGCTCATAACAGGCGTGAGGGAGGGGGGTCGGCCCCTGCATAGGGGCCCCTCGCTGGGGGGAGGGGCCCCACGGTTATGAGGAGTTATGCGTTACTGGCCGTGACGGCGGTGGTGGCGGCCTCGGGCGGCAGGTACTGCCCCGTCACCGGCCGCCCGTCCGGGTTCGACGGCCGCACGACCCGCCCCTGCTGGCCCAGCTGCGTCAGCGCGTTGGACACCAACTGCGGGGTCGCGGTGTCGTCGCCGCCCTCCACCAGCACGGCGAGGATGTCCTTCGGCGTGGCCGCCTTGCTCTTGGTGCGCCAGATCAGGCGCACCGCCGCCTCGACCCGGTCGGCGCGGGTCCGGTACCCGGCCAGCGGCGTCGGCTCCACCGGCTCGGCGGCCGGGGCCTCGCTGGCGGCCGGCGCGGGGGCGGCCGGCGCGAGGGGCTTGCCGCCGAGCTTGCTGAAGATCGAGGCGACGGCCGAGGACATGGCCTGGGCGGCGTCACGCTCCGGGGTGCTGGCCTGCGCCTTCTTGCTGCGGGCGCGGGCGCTGCGCAGGTCGGCCAGGTAGTCGTCGGTGACGAGCTGGTGCCGGCTGGCGTAGATCGGGCCGGCGGCCTGCGCCGATCCGGCGTCCAGCTCACGCTGGTGGAAGCGGCGATTCCACGAAATCTCGTCGACCTTCGGACCGTCGTGCAGGACCGGCTTGCTGGGGTCGCAGGTCTGGACGTACTCGATCTTCGCGCGGACCGGGTCGCCGTCGCCGAGGCGGGCGTAGCACTCGCCGCGGTGGCGCAGCGGGGGCAGCTTGTAGTTGCCGGTGACCCGGCCGGCCTCCTGCTCGTCACCGGACATCAGCACGATCTCGCGGCCGATGTTGGCGCTGGCGTCGCCGCCGGCGTCGCCGAACTGGTGGTGCACCCCGCGCTGGGTGGCCGCGATCAGGTAGATCCCGGCGGAGGCGACGGCCTTGGTGCACTCGGCGTACATGTCGCCGGCGGTGACCTCGGCCCCGTCGTAGCGCACCTTGGCCTTGGTGTTCAGGGCAAACGACGCCTCATCGATGTAGATCAGAATCCGCTTGAAGCCGTGGCGAGCGGAGAAGGGCTGGTCCTGGCGCCAGCGGGCGATCTCCATCGCGGCGATGAGCATCTGCAGCACGCCCTCGGCGTCGGCGCGGACCCAGTCCAGCGGCGGGCGCACATCGGTGCCGAGGTAGGGCTCCAGCCACTGTCCGACCAGGTCGTAGAGCTTGCGGGTGCCGGCTACCCAGATCAGGGCGTCCTCGCAGCGGGTCACGTCGGCCCACTCGCGGTGGATGTAGGCGCTCTTGCCGCCGGTCGACGCGCCGAGGATCCAGGCGTGGCGGGCGACGTCGACGCCGATGGGCATGCCGTCCATGCCCCACAGCGCGTACGAGGGCTCGGCGAGGCGCCGCCAGATCGGCCGGCCGGCAGCGTCGACCAGCTCGTCGACGCGCTCTCGGTAGGGGCGGATCCGCTTCATGACGTCTTCGGTGTTGGCCTGGATCGTGTAGACGCCGACGCGGCCGGGGTCCTCGCTGATGGACACCCAGTCAGGGGCGATGTCGCGGCGGGTGATGTCGCGCAGGGCCAGGGCGATGCGCCGGGCGTCGTGGTCGTCCAGTCGCGGGGCCTGCTCGACGCGGACCTTGCCGTTGATCACACGGCGCAGCTCGATGGGCGCCCACGCCTCGATCTTCGCTCCGAACGGCGCATCGGTCGGGCCGACCATCTGCGGGTTGGACACGCGCAGCCACTCCAGCCCGGCGCGGCGCACCGCCAGGCGCAGCAGCCACGCCAGGTGCGGCTCACCCTCACGCGGCCCCGCCAGGTCCTCGGCGCTCACCGCGAGGTGACCCTGTGCGGTCGCAGTCAGCGCCACCTGCGCCGGGGCGGCCGGCGGCGGCGCGTACCGCAGCAGGTACTCGTGCGCCCGCGCCATCACCCACGTGATGCCGCCCAGCGCCGGCAGGACCAGGGCCCACACCGGCCACATCTCCGGCACCGACACCGCCAGGGTCGACCAGGCGGCGTAGACGGTCACCGCCGCCACCAGCCAGCCCACAACCCTCGCCTTCGACGCCGAGCTGAGGCGGCTGAACATCGGGCTGATCCGCACCAACGTCTTCGCGCCGAACGCGGCTGCCGCCGCCAGCAGCGCCGTGGCCAGCCCCGCGATCCACACCTGCGCGCCGGTGACCAGCCACACCGCCACCCACACCGCCGACAAGAACGGCGCGACCACGGCCCAGAACGTCTTCCACTCGATGCCTACCGCTGCTCGCCGCTTCGTCACGACGCTGCTCCTTCGCTTGCCGTCTTGCCTGGTCCTGTGGGTTCCGGAGGGGGGGTGGGGGCCGCACCAGGTGCGGCGCGGCCCCCGCGGTGAATCGGTCAGAAACCGATGGCGCGGGCCTGCGCCTCGTACTCCTCGGCCTGCTCCTCGTAGTAGCGGGCCGCGAGGATCTCCCGCGCCGCCTCCGCCTCCGCGTCACGCGCCGCCACGGCGTGCTCGTGGGCGACGTTGGCGTCGCGGATCGTGCGGGCGGCCATCTTGTGGTTCTCGGCCGACTCCTGGTTGGCGCGGGCGTCACGGCGGTACTGGTCAGCGGCGTCGCGGCAGGCCCGTCCCCGCTCCTGCAGCGTCTGCGCCTTCTCGATCAGCCCGGCGTAGCGGTTCGCCACCCGCATCGCGTCTTGGTCGATGTCTCCGCTGGTCGTGGTGCTCATTTCTGGTCCTCCAAGGTGGTTGGTTACAGGGGTCTGGTGGTGCGCGGTGCTGTGCAGCGGCATCGGTGCAGGCCGGTCCATCCACTCGCTGCCAGCGGTAGGACCGGGGTCAAAGAACGGATCGGTACGCGGCGCCGAGCGGTGAGCAGACGCCGTCGGGCCGCTCGACGAGCTGCTCGACCGGCCGCCCGGCACGGTGATGTCGTCCAGGTCGACGTCGATCACCGTCTCCGGCCGATGCCCACCCGGCGCCGGCCGCGCCTGAGCCGTCGCCGCCGCCGGCTCGGCTTTGTCGGCCGGCTTGTCGCTCTCCGCCGCCTTGTCGTCCGTGGTCTTGCTCTTGTTCTTCGCGCCTCGGGCCAGCCCGAGCAGGCCCAGCAGCGCCGCTCCGCCCGCCGTCTTGGCCTTGCGTCCCGCGTCGCTGCGCGGCTTCGTGCCGCCGTCGCTGCGCGGCTTCGCGCCGCCGTTGGGGGCCTTTCCGCTGGCCGGAGGCTTGCCGCCACCGCCAGGGGTCCTGGTGTCGCCAGGAGTCTTGGTGCGGCCGAACGGCCACCGTCCCGTCTTGTCGCCGGCCTTCTTCCCGCCGTCGCTGGTCGGCTTTCCACCGCCGCCGGGGGTCGTCCCGCCCTTGGGGGCCTTCCCGCCCGGGGTCTTCCCGGCACCAGGGGTCTTGCCGCCTCCGCCCGGGGTCTTGTCACGGCCGAACGGCCACCAACTCCCGGACTTGGCGCCAGCCGGCTTCCCACCGCCGCCGGGGGCCGTCCCGCCCTTGGGGGCCTTCCCGCCCGGGGCCTTCCCGCCCGGGGTCTTACCGCCCGGGGCCTTACCGCCCCCACCAGGGGTTTTGCCGCCCCCACCAGGGGTTTTGCCGCCCCCACCAGGGGTCTTGCTGCGGCCAAACGGCCACCAGCCGTCCCCCTTACCCCGGCCGTTGGGCGACTTGCCGGGCCGGTCGCCCCGTCCGGCGCCGTCCCTGCCCGAGCGGTCCTTGCCGGTCTTGCTCCGGCGGGTGTACTTGCGCCAGGCCAGCCAGCCGGCGCCGGCCAGCACCGCGACCACGATCAGCCCGGTGCCCAGCAGCAGCGCCATCAGCGGCGACACCATCCACATCGCCACCACCACGGCGGCGACGATCGACACCACCACCAGCGCCACCACCAGGCCCACCGACGCCGGCGACGTCTCCGTCAGCTCCTGCGGCTTGACCTTGTCGTCCTTGCCCTGTTCCACCGGCGGCTGCTGCTCGGTCAGCACCGACAGGTCCGGAGCCGGCATCGCCGTCTCGGTCGCCTCACCCTCGATCGTCGGGGCCACGGCCATCGTCTCCGTCTGCATCGCGTTACCTCCCATCAAGCGTTTTGGCTGCTCACGCCCCACGGTTATGAGCTGTTATGAGGCGCTGCACGGGCCGACCCGACCCGAAGACCGGGTCGGCCCCCGGTCACGCGACGCGACCGCTGGTGAGTTCGAGGACCTGGTCGACGATTTCCGCCGGCACGGCGTTGAGGACCTTGCGGATCGTGCGGTCGGAAATCCCGGTGATCACCGCCAGCTCGGCCTGCTTCGCGTCCGGGTTTTCCGCCCGGGCCAGCAGCACGGCCGCCACCTTTTCCGGCTTCACCGTTTCCACCTCGGGCAGGTTGGCCGGCAACTGCGCTGGCACAGCGGCCAGAGATTTCCGGGCGGTGGACCGCACGATTTCCGGCTGCCGCCCCCCACTGGTTTCCGCTTTCTCCTGCGCCCTGGCGAGGGCCCGGCGGGTGCGCTCCAGCTCGTTGACGAGACCCTCGCGGGCCTCGGTGATCGCCTGGCTCTCCTGTTCGGCGCGAGCCCGCGCGACCGCCTGGCTCTCGGCGAAGCGGTGCGCCTGGTCGAGCTGCGCCCGCAACGCCCGCACCGTCTCGTCCAGCTCGGCGACACGGTCCTGGGCGGCCTGGCCGGTGTAGCGGGCCTCCGCCAGGGCGTGCTGGTAGTCGCGTTCGGCCTGCTCAGCAGCCTCGGTGAGCACCCGCACCTGCTCGGCGGTGGCCTGCTCGGTCAGGGCCCGAGCGGTAGCGGCGCGGTCTGCGGTGTCGCGGGCCTCGGCCAGCCGGCCCTCAGCCACCCGCGCCGCCTCGATCGCGGCGGCGGCCCGCTGCTCGGCCACCCGCACCGCCTCACGAGCCTCGGCGGCGGCCTGCTCGTGCTCGGCGATTTCCGCCTGCGTCGCCGCCTGGATTTCCGCCCGCGTTTCCGCCTCCGAGCGCGCCCGCGTTTCCGCATCGGCCGCCCGGGTTTCCGCCTCGGCACGAGCGGCGGTTTCCGCATCGGCCCGCGCCGTTTCCGCCCGCGCCTTCGCCTCGGCTTCCGCCTGCGCCGCTCGCGCGGCGGCCGTTTCCGCCCGTGCTGCCCGAAGCTCTTCCGCCCGCTGCGCCGCCTCCTGCTCGGCCGCGATCTCCTTTCCGGTGCGGCCGGTCAGGATCTTGACGCGGACGACCACGATCGGCGCGATGCACGCGACCGCCACCACCAGACCCCACGGCACCTCCTCGCCGGCCTCGGTGTCGATGAAGACCGGCAGGAGGTGCACCGCGACCTGGCAGAAGATCATCAGCAGCATGCCGACGACCATGTCCTTCCACCGGCGACGGTGGAACGCGGTGATCACGTACACGTCGAGCATCACCGGGAACATCCACGCGATGGACGCGTGGAAGTGAGCCAGCACCGCCAAGTCGAACTCACCCTTGGCCGTGAGAATCACCGCGGCGGCCATGGCGATCCACGGCCCTACCGTCGCCGCGTCGCGCAGCTTCTCTTTCATCGAGCTGCCCCCATCGCCTGCTCGGCGCAGTCCAGGCACTCCCCGAGGGAGCGCGGGATGTAGTAGGGCTGCTGGACCAGGCAGGTCGGGCAGGTGCGGCGGGCGGTCAGCGCCTTGTCGATCGCGGCGAGCTGCGCCGTCGTGGCCGTGCGCTTCTTCGCCGCCTGGTCGACCTTGTAGAGGTAGGCGACGCGGTCGCCGCCCACCCCGCGCCACATCACCTGCGCCGCGACCGGCTGGCCGCCCGGGCGCAGGCCCTGCGCCCGCAGCTGGCGCGCCGTGGCGTAGCCGGCCGGCGCACCCCGCCACCAGTAGGTGGGGATGCCGTAGCGGGTGCCCTCCGGGTCGTAGAACGCGGCACGGATCCGGCTCACCGCGATACCTCCCACTCGTAGGAGGCCGTCACGGCCAGGTTCTCGGCCAGCGTGAGCAGCGTCGACGTGGCCGCCGAGATGGTCAGCCGCCCCAGGTCATCGACGTCGGCTGGCGCCTGCTCGAACACCGCCGACCGAGCCACCTTGATGCCCGCGACGATGTCGCTCAGCGGCAGCCCCGCCGGCCCGAACTGCTCGAACCAGGAGTCGAGGATCTGCACCGCCGTCGCGTAGGCCGCGCACACGCCCTTGGCCCAGGCGTGCCCAGCAGGGTCGCTGTGCTCGGTGCGGTCCGCCTCCCGCAGGGCCGTCTCGCCCCGCGCGGCCCAATCGGCGCGCACCTGCTCCGGCGAGAGCACCTCACGGCCGTTGAGAATCAGACGGCCGGTGTACGACACCACCGTGCCGCGCCGGTCGCTGCTGATGTTCGACCGGCCGGTCGCGCGGATGCTGACACCCGCCAGCGTCGGAATCCGAAGGGTCGGCATCAGCTCTCACCACCGACCGCGCGACGGGCCCGGACCTGCGCGAGCAGCTCCCGACCGAGAGGGTTGAGGTCGGCCTCGTCGACGTCCACGGCCAAGCCGTGACGGCGCTCGTCGAGCCACCGCCCCAGCCGGCCGCCACCAACCACCGCGCCGACCAAGCCGACCGCGACAGCCGGGGAGTACAGCAGGACCTGCGGCACCTGCTCGGCGTGCTCGGCCAGCAGCCGGCCCGCGACCACCGCGATCGGGACTCCCGCGACCGCCGCCGCACCGGCAGCGACCTTCGGCGTCCGCGACGGCTTCGGCCGGTCCGCGAGCCGGCGGGACTCACGCTCGTCGCTGATCGCCTGGCGCAGCTCGCCGGCGAACCAGCCCGGCAGCGCCGCGACCGACGCCGCTCGGTGCTCCAGCTCGACGTCCGACGCCTTACGCAGGCTGGTCCGGTAGCTGGCCAGCGCGGCGGCCAGGTCCAGAGCCTTGATCAGGGCCGTCATGCCGCCACCCCCAGCGCGTTCGTCAGGGCGGCCAGCTCCCGCAGCCGCAGCAGCGGACGCTGCTCCACCTCCGGCAGCCCGTTCAGAGGGTTGTGCTCGACCAGGCCGTCACCGCCGCGCAGCTTGGCCTCGTACGCGGCGGCGTCGGCCGCCGCCATCACCCGGTTGCGGTCCTCGTTAGCGGTCGCGTGGATCGCGCCGACGCTGGCCGTCACCGACACCGGCACACCGTCGGCGACCTCGATCGGCTCCCGCAGGGCGCTGATGACCTCCGCGCCCAGGTAGTGCGCCAGCGGCACCGACGACGGCGCGACGAGCACGAACTCGTCGCCGCCGATGCGAGCCACCACGGCGTCCTCGACGTCCTCCAGCGACGCCCGCAGCCGGCGGGCGATCTCCACCAACAGCCGGTCACCAGCGGCGTGGCCCCAGGTGTCGTTGACCGGCTTGAACTTGTCCAGGTCCACCAGGACCAGGTCGTAGGGCTCGCCGTCCAGCTCGTCGAGCGTCCGCGTCAGGCCGGTCCGGTTGGCGCAGCCGGTCAGCGGATCGGTCGTCGCGTCCCGACGGGCCTGCGCCAGCCGAGACCGCTGGGCGCGGGCCACCTGCGCGGCCCACACGTGCCCCGCCAGCGACAACGCGGCGGCGGCCGGGAGCAACATCTTCAACGCCCTCACTGGGCCACCTCCGACGCGTTCGCGGCGGCGTACGCCTCGCAGATCTCGCGCGAGATCCGGCCCCGCTCCTTGACCTCGTAGCCGTTTGCCACGGCCCACTGGCGCATCGCCGCCCGCTGGGCGGCGCCCTCACGGCGGTTACGCGGCGGCGAGTCCACGGAATCGCGGCGGCCGGTCGCCCGCAGCTTCTGGCGCACCTCGGCGAGTTGGCCCGCCAACTTCTCCGCAGCCTCGGCCAGCTCGCGGCGTCGCTTCTCGGCGGCCTCGCGCTCCTGGCGCGTTGCCTCCTCCGCCTTGACCCGCTCGGTCAGCTCCTGCACCAGTCGGTTGATCCGCTCGGCCATCTTGCGGGTCCGCGCGGCGCTGCTGCCGGCGGCGATGCGCAGCACGTCCTCCACGCCCCGAGGGGTCGCCGGCGTGGCCGAGGTGGTCTCCGAGGCGGCCGGAGCCGGCGTGGTGGGGCTCTTGACCCGGATGCCCATCGGCATCCGCTGAGCGGGAGCCGGCTGTCCCTGAGCAGCCCGCAGAGCGGCGGCCCGGTCCATGCTGTTCAGCGGCGTCATCGTGCTCATGCCGGCATCACCGCCGTCGTCGACAGCAGACCGCGCAGCGCCCGCAGCGCCTTGTGCTGCATCGACTTGACCGCCGCCGGGGTCTTGCCCAGCGCCTCGGCGGTCTCCTCGATCGACAGCTCCCGCAGGTACCGCAGCGTGATGCACCGCCGCTGGTCCGGGTTGAGCTGCTCGATTCCCGCGAGGATCGTCTCCCGGGTCAGGCTCGCCATCGCGGCGGCCTCCGGGGTCGGAGCCTGGTCGACCGGAGCCGCGTCACGCAGCTCCGCCACCGGCCGCTCGCGACGCTGGTGCGACGCCTGGTAGTTGGTCACCAGGTTCCGGGCGATCGTGGCCACCCAGGCGCCGAAGTCGCCGCCCGGTCGCCGAAAGCTGGCCAGGTTGCGCAGCGCCCGCAGGAACGTCTCCGAGGTCAGGTCCTCGGCGGCCTGTCGGTCCGAGACCCGCCGGTAGATCGATCGGAACACCTGGTCGACGTACCGGTCGTAGACCAGACCGAACGCCTCCGCGTCACCGGCCTGCGCCCGCGCTACCAGCACAGACACGTCGCCGGCCATCGATCGGGTTGGGGTCTGCTCCGGATTGCTCCGGGCAGCACGTACCCTCATTGCTGGCATCTGAGCCTCCTTGGGTGTGATGCCGCAGCCTCGGCGGGGCCCAATCCCGCCGGGGCCTTTTCTTTGGTCACCGCAGTGGCCAAAGAAAGGTCCGAGGTCTGTATGCAGACCTATCAACGTGCGGACCACGTTAAGTCGCCCATCGGTCACAGGTCAAGCTTTTCTGTATGCAGACCTTCAGACGGTCTAGTCTGTGTCCATGAGTACGGGCCCCACAGACGCTCGACCCCTACAAGTCCGCGTCGCTGACGACATTCGGCTGAAGATCGAAACGGGCGTCCACAGCCCGGGAGACCGGTTGCCCACGCTCGACGAGCTGGCGGCAGACAACCTCGTCAGCCTTGCTGTGGCCCGCAAAGCGATCGACCTGCTGAAGCAGCAAGGGCTGGTCATCACCGTTCAGGGCAAGGGCACCTTCGTCCGAGAACGTCCGTCTGCCCGTCGGCATGGCATCGACAGGTACGCCAAGAGTCGCTGGAGGTCAGGGCAGGCGATCCTGACTGCCGAGGCAACGGCTCAAGGACACACCGCTGGTCAGATGCTGCGTGAGCTAGCCGAGACGCCAGCACCCGCTGCGGTCGCCGAACGTTTCAAGATCCCGACGGGCACCCCGGTCTGGGTGAGACGGCGCACCACCCTCGTTGACGACAGGCCCAACCAGCTCGCCGACTCGTACTTCGAGCTCGGCGTGGTCAAGGGCACGCAGATCCAGGACGAAGACACCGGCCCCGGCGGCAGCTTCGCGCGGCTGGAGGAGGCGGGCTACGAGCTGGACGAGATCACGGAGGAGTGGGCGATCCGCATGCCCACCGGCCCAGAAAGTGCTGCGCTGCGCCTGCCAGCGGGAACTCCGGTCGTGGACCTGACCCGCACCACGTACGACGTCACCGGCCGCCCCGTCGAAGTCATGCTTGCCGTCATCGCCGGCGATATGGTCGAGATGTCGTACCGGTTCAAGATCCCCGACTAAGGCGGCACGTGCACATCACCTATACGGCCGCCACTACAGCGGCGCCGAACAGCACCAACGAAGACCACCTTGCCGTCGGCGACGGGTGGGCCTTGGTCTTGGACGGTGCCGGCCGATACCCCGGTGAGACAGGCGGCTGCATCCACCCGGTCACATGGGTCGTTGCCCGACTCGGCATCCACCTCAGCAGTTGCTTAAACCAGCAGCCTGAGCAGCCACTCACCACGATCGTCCGGTCTGCTGTAGAGGCCACCATGGCCGACCATGGCTCCACCTGTGACCTCAGCGACCCGCTCTCACCAGGAGCAACGGGGGCGATCGTCCGGGTCCGCGAAGACCGGATCGACTGGCTGGTGGTCGGAGACTGCGCAGTGGTTATTGACCAAGGCCAGGACAACTACACGACCGTCATCGACGACCGGGTTGACCACTTACCGGATGCACCGATCGTCGAGGGCCGAATACGCACCTACTCACCGGCCTATGTCGCCACCGTCCGCAACCAGCCGGGCGGCTTCTGGGTGCTGGGGTCGTCGCCTGCTGCGGCTGAGCATGCCCTGGTCGGCACGCTGCCCCAGCGTGCAGCAACCCGAGTCCTTCTTTGCTCTGATGGCATCTCCCGCCTCACGGAGCGCTACGGGTGGAGTTGGCAAACTGTCATGGCCTTGCACGAGTCCGATGGTCCCGAGTCGCTCATCCGTGCGGTGCGGGAGTCCGAACACAGCGATCCAAATCCGGAGCGCTGGCGAGGCAAGCGTCATGACGACGCGACCGTAGTCGTCATGCGGGTAACAGGTGCGTGATCATGACTAGGCCGGCTGGATAACGGCGGCCGCCCGGGCGCGGACCGACTCACGTTCGGCCGGTCCGCGCCCGGGTCGCAGCTTCCGTCCGTTCTGGTACGGCTGGCCTCAGCTCTCCGTGCTCTCCGTGCCTGCGACGGCGAACAGGTCGAGTTGCTCGCCGGGGTCGGCTGGCCGGCACGCTGCCCATACGGCGTCTCCGGCGCGGCCGCAGGCGTCGACGACGTCGTTCCAGCCGATTCCCCGGAATCCGCCCGGGTGGTCGCGCCAGGCGATGACGGCCTGCTCGCAGCGGCGGATCAGGTCATCGGCGACTCGGCCGCTGTCGAGCACGTTGCCGAGGTCGGTCCAGGTCAGTCGCAGTGGCTGGTGGAGGTTGCCGTCGCTGATCTCGATGCGTGTCCGGTCGAGCCGGAGCATCCGGCCGGCGGGCAGTGTCTGCCCCTCGTACTCCGGGGCGAGTCGTCGGGCGTCTCGGGTGCGCCAGTAGGTCAGCGGGTGGATGGCGTGACTGCGGGCGAGGGTTCCGACGGCCCAGGCCAGCAGTGGGCGGTGGGTGGTCGGGGTGGCGGTGGCGAGGATGGTGCGGGCGTCGGTCCGGTGGCTGGTGGTCATGGTGGTCTCCCCGTCGTTGCTGGTCGGGCGGCGTCCCCGTGCCCGGGCCGGTGGCGGCCCGGGCACGGGTGCGGTCAGCCGAGGTCCTGGTCGACGTCGACGACGTCGGGCAGGCGGGTCCAGCCGGTGGGGGTCCAGATCTGCCAGTGCTGGCCGGGGCCGGCGGGGGAGTCGCGGTGCAGGGCGCGGGCTACCGCGCGGTGCCAGGTGGGGTCGGTGGTCAGCGGTGCGTTGGCGCTGGCGTAGGTGGTCGGGTACGGGGCCCCGGCGGGCTGGCCGTCGCCGTCGCGGATGTGCTGCATGAGCCGGACCGGGGTGCGGGAGGCGGCCAGCCGCTCGGCGACGGCTGCCGCGGTGATGTGCTCGCGGACCAGCTCAGCCAGCACGTCGGCGACGGTGGCGGGCTCGCCGTTGAACAGCCGGCACTGCTGGGCGTACTCGTCGAGTTCCCTTCCTCCGAGGGAGTTCGTCTGGTAGGTGGTGCTGCGGTGCGGGTGGCGCGGGTAGGTGGTGATCCAGCCGACGAAGCGGGCACCGAGGTACAGCCGGTTCTGCTCCGCACGGCCGGGGCCGGGCTGGGTGGGGCCGTCGACGCGGAGCTGGGTGTGCGGCACGGTCAGTCCGGTGTGCGGCAGGGTCACCGGCTCGCTGGTCGCCGCGATCACCGTGGCGTTGATCCAGGCCACGCGGACCGGGTTGGAGCGCGTGCAGGTGCGGCAGTCGATCGGCGCGGTGACGGCGGCACCGACCGAAACGTTGTCGCCTCGGGTGCTGGCCCCGCACGAGCCGGCGACGTAGCGGGGCTCGCCGGCCGGGCCCGTGATGCTGCTCAGGTTGCCGAGGTGGACGACGCGGCCTCGGCCGATGCGGACCGGTGCGAGCTGGGCAGGCCGGGTGTGGGTGCTGGTCATGGTCTCCCGGGCCGGGATCGTCGTACGCTGGGTCATGGAACTCCCTTTCGCAGAGGGGTTGTTCTTCCTGGTCCGGCCGGGTGAGCCACCACCTGGCCGGACCGTTCCTTGCCTCTCTATCGTACAGGAAAAGGTACAGGAAAAGCTGCTTCAGGGGGTCTTTTTCTGTACCTTTTTGCCGTACGCTGTGGGGCATGAGCAGCGAATCTGAGACGCGCCGGCCCGAGGTGTCGGCGGGGATGGCAGCGGCCCGGGACCGGGGTGTGCGGCTGGGCCGGCCGCCGGCACCGGTGCCGCCCTCGGCCACCCGGGTGGCGGAACTACGCGGTGAAGGGCTGTCGCTGGCGGCCATCGCCGAGAGGCTGAACGCCGAGCAGGTGCCGACCCCGTCGGGCAAGGGCAAGTGGGCCAAGAGCAGCGTCAGCTACGTGCTGACCCGGTATGACGCGGCGCAAGAGTCGGCGTAGGGCGGGGTTGCGGGCTTGCCCGCGCGCGGTGCCGGGGGTGGGGTGGGATCTCCTCGTGTCGGCCGATCTCCGATCGACCGGGCCGGCTCCGGGACGGCCAGGCTCGGCGTAGCCGACCGCGAAGCGGCTTGGCCTGGTCGTCCCGGAGACGGTCTGGTAGCCCTCTGGGCGGCCGGCGCGAGGGGATCCCACCCTTGGGTGACCACTCACCCACCTGGCGCCGGCGGTCCTCCCCCGGGCATCTCCGAGAGAGGCCCCGCCGGAGGCGTCGTTCTTCCGCCGGTCTACCGGCGGGAATTGACCCGCACCGACGCGCGGGCGCTGCCCCGGTGCGCCCACCGGCGGCGCGGCAACGGGGGTGCGGCGTATGCGCCGGCCGGCTACCTTGATGTGCTCGGAAACGATCATGCCGGGGGAATCGTGAGCGAGCCGCACAGCCAGGCCACGCCAGAGCGCGACGTCGACGCGGCGTTGACCGGGTTGCAGGACCAGATTGACGCGATCGTGCGGGTGCTGGGCGATCACCAGCGGGTGTTCGAGGCACTGCGTGCGGCGGGGCTGCTGCCAGATGGTGGTGGCGCGGGCCAGGGCCGGTGATGGCTGCGCCTCGTGACACGACGGTCGAGCGGATCGTCGCGTCGACGGACCGGGTCGATGATCTGGCGAGTCGGGCGGAGTCCCTGGCGGCGCAGGTAGCCGGCCCCGCCCCGGCGCCGCCCGTGGACCAGGCTGTCCGGCAGCGGTTGCTCGCTGCTCAGGCCGTCGCCGCCGAGGTCTACCGACAGCAGCTCGACGACGCGCCAGGGCCATCGCGGTGGCTGACGGCACAGGGCGTGCCGACTGACGGGCGTTGGACGGTGGGATACGCCCCGGACCGGCCGGCAGCGGTCGTCAACGAACTGCGGCGGCGCGGGTTCTCTGACGCCGAGATCGTGGCCAGTGGCCTGGCCGCGACCAGCCGCGGCGGGCAGTTGGTCGACCGGTTCCGCAACCGGGTGATGGTCGGGGTGCGCGACCACCGTGCTGCCGGGGCACCGGTCGTCGGGTGGGTCGGCTACGCCCCGCCTGGCGCGGCGACCGACGCGGCGCCGGTGCTGCACAGCCCCACCACGGCGGTCTACCGGCCGGCTGACTGCCTCATCGGCCTGGCGGAGCAGCCCGAGCGGGCCGGCCGGGCCGTCGTGGCCCGCAGCGCGTTGGAGGCCATCGCTCTGGCCGAGCGCGCCGGCGAGCTGGGTGAGGACGCGCCGCTGGTGGTGGCGCCCGCCGGGCCCACGCTGACCGGCTCGCAGGTCGCCGCGCTCACCGCGCACGCCGACACGGCGGCCGGCGTCACCGTCGTGCTCGACAACGAGCACGACCGGCAGGCCGAGCGGGCCTACCAACTGCTCGCCCCTGCCGTGGCCCGCCACCCGAGCAGGCCAGGGCCGCTCGGGTACGCCTACTCCGGCGCCAGCGCCGTCGTGGAGTCCCACCCGCTGGTGGAGGCTGCGGTTACCAGCCGGGTCGCCCGGGCCGCCCGAGGGTTCGTCACGCCGAAGGGGCGGGCGGTGGCCGCCGACTCCATCCGCGCCATGCTCGACGGGCAGCCCGCCGATCTCGTCGACCGGTGGGCCTCGTACGCCGCTGAACGGCTGGGCGTGCCCGTCATGCCCACGCCACCGGCACCTGCGACCACGACCCCGGACACCGCCGTCGACGCGCCGGCACCGGTGATGCTCAGCGGCGCCGCCGCCACGAACGGCCCTCCATCCGCTCCTGGTGACCAGCCGCCCACAGCAGCACCGGAGCAGCAGCGAGCAGAGACGGAGACGCGGGATGAACCGGTACGGGGCTCAGGCCCAGAGGCACTGGCAGACGTACCTGCCCCAGCGGTACGCGACCATCGAGGACCCGAACAGCTTCTTCTCGACTTTGGGGGAGCAAGCGGCGGAGCAGATCGAGCAGCGGGCGAGGGAACTGGCGGGCCCGGACCTGCCGGACGAGGGCTACCTCGGCAAGCTAGGCCGGCTGAACGCGGCGCAGCGGACGGCGGAGGAGGAGATCCTGCCCGAGCTGATCCTGATCGACCCGGCGACGGACGGCCCGCCGGGCGAGACGCCGAGCGCGTCGACGACGCCGGCGAGCCCGACGTGGACGCCGCTGGTGGAGGACCCGAACGACCCGTGGTGGCAGCGGGTCGCGCAGGAAGAGGCCGACCAGAACGACGAACCGGTGCCACCGACCCGGTAGCCGATCCGGTCGACGACGTCGGCGCGGCCGGCCCCGATACCACCGGGCCGGCCGCCGACGACCCGGCGCCCGACGACCCGGCGCCCGACGCCGCGGTGGTTGATGCCACGGAATCGTTCCGGCCGAGCGGCCAGCAGGACCTGGCGCCCGCCGGCGAGATGGCCAAGCTCCGGGCGAACCTGGCCGCTCTGCGAACCCTGCGGGAGGTGCAGGCCGCCGGGCGGCCGGCGACCGCCCAGGAGCAGACCGTGCTGGCCCGCTGGTCCGGGTGGGGTGCGGTGGCGGGGGTGTTCGAGGCCCGCACCAACCACCCCAACTACGCCCGCTTCGCCGAGCAGCGAGCCGAGTTGCGGGAGCTGCTGTCGCCGGCGGAGTACGCCGCAGCGGAACGCACCGTCCTCAACGCGCACTACACCGACGTCGCCTATGTGCAGGCGATCTGGGACGCGGTGCGGGAGCTGGGCTTCGACGGCGGCGCGGTGCTGGAGCCGGGCTGCGGGTCCGGCAACTTCATCGGCCTGGCCCCGGCCTCGGCGCGGATGGTCGGCGTGGAGCTGGACCCGGTGACCGCCGGCATCGCCGCCGCCCTGTACCCGCACGCGGAGATCCGCACCGAGAGCTTCGCTGAGACCCGCGCCCCGTCCGGGGCGTTCGATCTGGCGGTGGGCAATGTGCCGTTCGCGCGGCTGCCCCTGGTCGACCGGCGGCACAACCCGGGCCGGCATTCGCTGCACAACCACTTCATCATCAAGAGCTTGCATTTGACCCGGCCCGGTGGGCTGGTCGCGGTGCTGACCTCCCGTTTCACGATGGACGCCCGGCACCCGACGGCCCGGCGGGAGATGGCCGCGCTGGCCGACCTGGTTGCCGCGGTGCGTCTGCCCTCGGGCGCGCACCAGGCCACCGCCGGTACGCAGGCCATCACCGACCTGCTGATCCTGCGGCGCCGCGAGCCGGACCGTGAGCCTGCTGCGATGACCTGGGAGCAGACCCGTCCCCTGGACCTCGACACGGACGCCGAGCAGCCTGAGCACGTCAACGGCTACTTCCTCGATCGGCCGGAGCGGGTGCTCGGGGAGATGGTGCTGGGGCGGGGCATGAACCGCGACGGCGAGCTGATCGTGCGTGCGGGCGGCGACACGGCCGAGGACCTGGCGCGGGTACTGCGCGACGTCGTCGACGAGGCCCGCCGCGACGGGCTGGCCATGACGCCCCGCGACGACGCCGACCGGCCTGCCGAACCGCTGGCGGTGCTCGCGCCGACCGATCGCGCCGAGGGCCACATCGAGGCCCTGGACGACGGCACCTTCACCACAGTCGCCGATGGTCAGGTCGTGCCCCACGAGGTGCCCGCCACGCAGGCCGACGAGCTGCGGGCGCTGCTCGGGCTGCGTGACACCGTGACCGCCCTGCTGTCCGCTGAGGCGGCCACTCTCGACGACGGTGACGAGCACGGCGGCCCGGCCGCCGAGGGCACGCCGGCGGCGCTGCGCGCGCAGCTCAACGACCGCTACGACGCCTACGTGGCCGTCTACGGGCCACTCAACCGGTACACCCGGCGCCCGACCGGCCGCACGGACCCGGAGACCGGCGAGCCGAAGATGGCCCGGATCAACCCGCCGATGGGCAAGTTCCGGCAGACCGACCCGCACGCCGCCACCGTGTACGCCCTCGAACACTTCGACGATCCGACCCAGCGCGCCACCAAGGCCGACATCTTCACCCGGCGCGTCATCCTGCCCCGGGCACCGCAGCTCGGCGCCGACACCCCCCAGGACGCCCTCGCGATCTGCGTCGACACCCACGGCGAGGTCCGGCTGCCGGAGGTGGCCCGGCTGCTGGGTGTCAGCGAGCCGGAGGCCCGCGCCGCGCTCGGCGAGCTGGTCTACGACGAACCCGACACGGGGCGGCTCGTGGAGGCCCCGGAGTACCTGTCGGGCAACGTGCGCGTCAAGCTGCGTGCCGCCCAGGCCGCCGCCGAGGAAGACCCGCGTTTCGAGGCCAACGTGCGGGCGCTGCACCGTGTCGTGCCCCGCGACCTCGGGCCGGGCGAGATCGACGCGGCGTTCGGTGCGCCGTTCCTGCCCGCCGCCCTCGTCGAGCAGTTCCTGCGGGAAACGCTGCGGGACCCGGGGCTGCGGGTGGAGCACGTCGGCGGATCCGACTGGCGCGTCCGCGGCTTGCGCGCCGGCGTGCTGGCCTGCTCGACCTGGGGCACGTCGGGCATGGCCGCGCCGGACCTGGCGCAGCGGCTGCTGACCAAGACCCCGATCCGGGTGTTCGTAGAGGTGGAAGAGGGCAAGCGGGCCCTCGACGTGGAGGCCACCGCAGCGGCGCAGGCCAAGGCGATCGAGCTGGAGGAACGCTTCGGCGCCTGGGTGTGGGAGGACCCGGACCGGGCCGCCGAGGTCGCCACCCGCTACAACGAGCTGTTCAACGCCACCGTGCCGCGCTCCTACGTCGGGGTGACCCGGTCGCTGCCGGGCATCGCGGTGGGCTTCGTGCCCCGCCCGCACCAGGTGGAGGCGGTGGCCCGCATCGTCGCCGAACCGGCGGTCGGCCTGTTCCACGCCGTCGGCGCCGGCAAGACCGCCGTGATGGCCATCTCCGCGATGGAGCAGCGCCGCCTCGGCCTGGTCAACAAGCCGGCGATCGTGGTGCCCAACCACATGCTGGAGCAGTTCACCCGCGAGTTCCTCCAGATCTACCCCCGGGCCCGGCTGCTGGCCGCCGGCCGCGACGACATGAGCACCCAGCGGCGGCGCCGCTTCGTCGCCCGGGCCGCGACCGGCGACTGGGACGCGATCATCATGGCCGCCTCGTTCTTCGAGCGGCTGTCGCTGTCCCCGGACGAGCAGCGCGCCTTCCTCGACGAGGAACTGGCAGAGCTGCGCGAGAAGATCGTCCGCGCCGGTGAGCAGGCCATCGAAAACGGCGAGAGCCCCAAGCGGAACAGCACCGTCAAGCGGCTGCAGAACACCCTCGCGCGCAAAGAGGAACGGATCAAGGAGAAGCTGAGCAAGGCCCGGGATCCGGGTGTCACGTTCGAGCAGACCGGCATCGACTTCATCTACCGCGACGAGCTGCACGAGCTGAAGAACGACACCATCAACAGCGCCATCCCCGACGCCGGCCACGAGGGCTCCGACCGGGCGGTCGACTTCCGGATGAAGCTGAGCTACCTGCGCCGCAAGCAGGGCCTACGGGTGGTGTGTGGCGCCACCGCCACCCCGATCGCCAACAGCGTGCGAGAGCTGTACGTGGTGACCCGCCAACTCCGGCCGGACCTGCTGGCGGCCACCGGCACCAGCGACTTCGACACCTGGGCGGCCACCTTCGCCAAGGTCGTCACCGCGATCGAGGTGTCGCCGACCGGGCAGGGCTTCCAGATGCGCGCCCGGCTGGCCAAGTACACCAACGTGCCCGAGCTGTCGCTGATGATGCGGACCTACGGCGACGTCCGTACGCCCGAGGACCTGGCGCTGCCCACGCCGCTGCTGACCCAACGCGACGACGGCGAACGCGCCCCGCACATCGTCACGCTCGACCCGTCACCCGAGCTGGAGGAATTCATCTCCAGCCTCGACGAGCGCGTCGACGACATCCGCAACCGCCGCGTCGAGCCGGAGCAGGACAACATGCTCAAGGTCTCCGGGGAGGCCCGCGCCGCCTCCCTGGACATGCGCCTGATCGGCGGCGAGCAGAACACCCCCGGCAAGATCGACGCCGCCGCCGACCGCATCGCGGCGATCTGGCGCGACACCAGCGACACCGTCTACCTGCTCAACCCCGACGCTGCCACGCCGGTGCCGCACCCCACCCCGGGCGCCCTGCAGATCGTCTTCTGCGACCAGTCGACACCCAACCCGGAGAAGTGGAACGTCTACGACGCCCTCGCCGACCTGCTGGTCGAGCGGGGGATGCCCCGGGAGAAGATCCGCTACATCCACGAGGCCGACACCGACGCCAAGAAGGCCAGCCTGTTCAACGCCTGCCGCTCCGGCGACGTCGCCGTGCTCATCGGCTCCACCGCCAAGATGGGTGTCGGCACCAACGTCCAGGCCCGCGCGGTCGCGCTGCACCACCTCGACTGCCCGTGGCGGCCGGCTGACGTGACCCAACGCGAGGGCCGCATCCTGCGTCAGGGCAACCAGAACCCCGAGGTCAGCATCTACCGCTACGTCGTCGCCGGCAGCTTCGACGCCTTCTCCTGGCAGACCGTGGCCCGCAAGGGCACCTTCATCGACCAGCTCATGCGCGGCACCTCCGCCCGCGAGATCGAGGACGTCAGCGACGAGACGTTGCAGGCGCACCAGATCAAGGCCATCGCCACCGGCAACCCGCTGCTGATGGACCGCGAGCAGGTCGCCCAGGACCTCACCCGCCTGGACCGCGCCGACCGCGCCCACCACAACACCCAGGCGGCGCTGCGCCGACAGATCGGCGACCTCAAGGCGTGGATCGTCAAGGACACCCGCCGCGTCGACGTCCTCGACGACGCGATCAGCCGCCGCCAGGACACCCGCGGCGACAAGTTCGCGGCCACCGTCGCCGGACACCGGTTCACCAAACGCGCCGAGGCCGGCCGGGCCCTGCAACACGCCCTGACCGCCCACTCCCAGGGCCTCGCCTCCACCGACCAGCGCGAAGCCGACGGCGTGGCAGAGCTCGGCGGCTTCCGCGTCGACGCGGTGTTCTGGACCGGCCGCGACGGCATGCTCGTCGCGCTGAAATTCCACGGAATCCCCGACTCCTCCACCACCATCAGCCTCACCGCCGCGATCGAGGGTGATCCGACCGGCCTGGTCCGCCGCCTGGAGAACCAGCTCACCGACCTCGACAGCACCCGGGCCACCGTGCAGGCGCGCATCGATCAGCAACAGGACGAGATCGACCGGGCCGTCGAGCAACTCGACCAGCCCTTCCCGCGCCGCGCCGAACTGCTGGACACCCGCCGCCGGCTCCGCGCCATCAACGCCGTCATCGACCTGATGGCCGCCCCACCACCACCCACGCCGAGCGCGCCGCCGGCCGTGCCAGTCACGGTCACCGACTGGATGCCGGCCGAGCTGCGCGAGGGCTTGACCCCCGACGAACAGAGCTGGCTCGAACGCCGGGTGCAGAACGTCGCCGGCGACAGAGCCATCCAGGAAGCCGCCCGCACCACCGATCTGCCCACCTTCGCCGCCACGTTCGACACCGCGCTCAGCCACGCGCTGGCCGACCCCGGCAACACGGAGATGGCCGTGGCCGTGATGCTCCGGTGCGACGAGCCGGACTGGCGCCACGCCCTCTACAGCGCCGCCGGGCAGGCAGTGCACCAGGTCGTCCGCGCTGCCCCGCCACCGGCGCCGGCGGCCCCCACCGCGCCGCCGCAGCGTGACGTCGAGCCGGACCAACCGCAGCCGGTGAGCCCGATGACGCCGGCCGCCATCGTCGCGGCCACCACTCAGGCGGACCGGGCCCTGCTCGATGCCTGCACCCGGCAGGCCGTGCGCGTCGACCACGTCCAGGCCGCCGCTCGATCCGGTGACGAGCCGGCCTTCGCCGCCGCCTTCACCACCGCGATGACGGCGGCTATCGGTCAGCTCGACGACCCTGCCGATGTCGGGCGCCTCACCGAACTCCACGGCAACGAGGCGTTCCGTGACGGCCTGGCCCAACTCGTGTGGAGCAAACTCACCCCACTGCCCCGCATCGACCAGGACACCGTGCCCGACTCGCGGCCGGCCGATGCCGCGGCGGTCGCGGCCACCGCGTTCCCGGCCGCCACCACCGCCGTGCCGTCGCCGGCGTCGACACGGCCCGCAGCATCGGCGGCGCGCAGCCCCGCCCCGGCGGCGGAACCGGAATCCGCCCGGTAGGAGGTAGGCGCGGTCAGAGAAGGTGCTGCCGCGCCGCTTCCGGTCCTCGCGCCGTGGCCGGCGCTGCGGTCCGGGTCGGCTTGCCACCGATCTACCCCCGGTCGCCATGCGAGGGATGCGGCAGATTGAAACAGGCGTACTAGGTCCGCCATCAGCTCAAACAGTCCGCTGTGGCGGTTTTGCACGGAATCCGGTGACGCGCCGGACACACCGGCCAACTTGACCTAGCCAGTGAAAACAACTGCAATGTGAGGCGTACATGCAGTAGTCACACGGGCGTAAGTCGCCTACAGGTTGGGTTCGACTACCGGGATGCTCTCCGGTCGAGATCAACCAACGTAGGGGGCCCGCCCGGCGTCACGACACGCCGCCCTTCGGTTCGGAGTGTCGGTCGTGTCGTGTTCGCAAAGTAGGCTTCGCGAGGCAAGCCGCTACGGCCTCCAGTGTGGAACTGATCGTCCCTGAACGCGCGCGGGGGACGAAAGATCCACAGATCGATGGAGGTGGTTGGTGGCGAAGCACAGGGCACGGCCTTCGGGCCACGGTCCGCGAACGGGCACCGGTTGGTGGCGGGACGCGGGCGAGGGGACAGCGACTGCGCTGAAGATCCTCTACTACCTGGTGATGTTGGTCAGCACCCTGACCGGCTCCACCGCAGGTGGGCCCACCTGACCCATAAGGCCAGGTGAACCACCAACGGAACCAGCCATCGCTCGGGCCTGGAAACTCGGAGCGATCGGCCTCGTGTACCGCTCTGTATCGTTCTGTAGCGCACAGTGCGCTACGGAACGATACGAGCCGAGCATACGGTGAGACTGCTCCAGGGGCGAGAATGAGTCAACGCAGTGTCGTGGATTTCTCGTCCGAGGGGTAGTCAGCCGGGCCGGGGACGGCGGCAGCTCGCCGTCCCCGGCACCCATCGCATAGAGGTCCGCCGGCTGGACCGAGCAGGACATCGGCGCCGCATAAGCAACCCGAGGTTCGCCGTCAGCGCGGTGCGGAATCAGGCCTCGCTGTCGGCCAGGTAACCGTGGGCGGCGAGCAGCCGGACGAAGTACCGGTGCAGCATCGTGCCGGCCTGCTTCGCCGACTGGAACTCGGCACCGCCGAAGCGCACAATCTCGTACCCGGCCAGGTGCAGTTCCCGGTCGGCGGCGACCATCTGGGCATAAAGACGAGGACTGGCCTGCCCGCGGCTATCGGCGTAGTGCTGCTTGCCGTCACATTCCAGGACTAGGCGCCGGCGCCCGCGCATCAGCATCAGGAAGTCCATCCGCTGCCGGGGCAACGGCCCCGCCGCCCGCTGCTGGCTACGGGTGTACGGGTCATAGTGCAGGTAGACCTGGGGAATCAGCGCCGGGAGATGGTCGCCGTACTTGGCGAGTACTTCCCCGTAGACCCGGAACATTTGCCGCTCAGGACCGGGGTCCGCCTCGGGGTCCCTGTCGCGGTCCAGGGAGCGCCACAGCCGACGCCACAACTGCCGGGCAGCCTCCTGCCCGGAGGCGCCCTGTCCGGCCGGGGAGGCCGCCCACCATGTCACCAGATCCGCCCACGTCAACTCATCACCGGTGAGTGGACGGTCGTAGACCAGGCAGAACTCCGCGTTCCTGGTGATCTCGATGGTGTTGCTGACGGCGTCGACCAGCCTCAGCTCGGGCTTGGGCCCATCCGCCGCAAAGATCAAATTCTTGAACGCCGGTATGACGCCGGTCCGGCTGCCCGCGGACACCTGCAGCAGGCCCCACAGAAACGGCAGGTAGTGCTGCTCGACGACGGCATTGCCCAGCCGCAGCAGCTGGTCGAGCGACCAGTCGCTGATGCGGTGGCGCACATAGGCGCGCTTGCTGCCCATCGCCTCATCACTGTCGCCGTCGGCGAGACCGAAAGAGCGGCAGACGTCCGGCAGCTTGTACGCGCTCACCGGGTGCAGGGCCTCGGCGATCGCGTCGCACAGCTGCATGGTCTCCGTCCCGCTGCCCAGACCCATCGGCGCGAACGGATCCGCCAGCGCCGGCGCGACCGTGACCCGGTGCTCGTCGTTCTGCCGTCCGAAGACCTTCAGCTGGCTGAACCCCGCCGCGATCGCGTCGAGGTCAGCAGGACGGAACAGCCCCAGGAACAACGGACGAACACGCAGCACGACTGAAGTGGGATCCCAGGGCTCCCCCGTGCCGATCTCCACCTCGTCCACCAGTGACAACAGCCGAGCCCCGTGCTGATTGCCCGCCTTCAGCAGCAGCTGAGAAACGGTTTCGATCTTCTGCCTCGCCGCGGCATCCATGCCGCCATGTTCCGGTACACCGTCACCGCACGCGACTCCCGCCCTCATACCGACAGCAACGGCGGATGCCGCAGATGGTGAGATGGCTTCCTCGGTTTCTGGGCAGGCGGCGGAGGCAATTGATGGCGGACCTGGACACGCTGGTCAATCAGGTATGGAACCCGGAGACCCGGCGCCTGGCCGGGGAGGCACTGCGCTGCTACAACGCGGGCGCGTACCGGGCCAGCATCGCCGCCACGTGGACGGCCGTCACCGCCGACATCATCACGAAGGTGATCGGGCTGGCCGACGACGGCGACGCGACCGCCATTCCGTTCCGGACGGCCGTCGCCAACGCTCAGGCTCACGGGCTCAACCGCGAAGGCGTCAAAGCCATGCAGGCCATCGAGGCCGACCTGCTCGCCAACGCGGAGACCTTTGAACTGATCGACGCGATCGACTCCCATGAGCTCAGCCGGATCCAGGAGGACCGCAACCTATGCGTACACCCCTCCCTGCGGCTGCACGGCGGCACCTACGAGCCCCACGCTGAAGTGGCGCGCGGGCATCTCGTCGTCGCGCTCACCGCCCTGCTCACCCATCCACCGACGCAGGGCAGCCGGGCACTGGAGGAGTTCAAGAGCTATATCTGCGATTCCAGCTTCTCCCCGACGCCGGCGCACCTGCAGGCAGCGTTCTTCGACCGGGTCCGCGCCGCCGCCCAGCGCCGCATCATCCAGCTCGCCGCCAAGAGCGCCCTGCTTGAGTTGGACCCGGGTGGCCTGCTGCCAGCGATCGAGCACGCCGACCGGATGGCCGCCGCGCTGGAGGCGTTCGCCGCCCGCAACCGGGCCCTGGTCCGGGAAGCCATGATCGGGCAGCGCGACAGATTCCGCACCGTCGACGGTCAGGCCCAGATGCGGGCGCTCATTCGCTTTGTCAACGCGGACTACTTCTGGGACCTCGTCGACGACGGCCTAACCAACCGGCTGCAGGACCTGGTCGTGCAGGTGCCCGTCAGCGCCCCGGGGCGGTTGACCGCGGTTGAGGCGATCACACCCCTGGGTCTCGTGCGCAGCCCGCTGGTCCGGGAGCGGCTGCCCAAGCTGGAGGCGCACTTACTCGCCCACAGCTGGTGGGACCAGATGACGGTTGCCGCGGCGTACCCGGACCGGTACTTCGCCGAGCTGATCCCGGGCTACCTGACGCAGGCCGGTGGCTGGCGAGTGGGCGAGACGGTGGGGCAACTTTTGGTCAAGCACGCGCCGTTTCTGACCCTCGACATCCTGAGCGCGGCGCTCACCGCCTGGGTCGAGAACTACGAGTGCCGGACCGCGCACCTGATGGAGACCATCGCCGTCGACCTGTGGAATCAGACCGCCCACCTGGGGCCGGCCCGTACCGAGGTCTTCCAGCGGTTCCTCACCCGCGCCCGCGAGCACGAGAGCTTTGCCGCCACGGGCTCCTACACCTACCGGGCACTGGAGCTCGCGCTCACCACTACCCCCTAGCGCCGGAGGCCGGCGGACACCAGCGATCACCCCCGCTCCCGCTCCGCCTGCTCCAGCCGCCACGCAGCGCGCGTCACCCGCACCAACACCCACCGCCGGCGCCGCCACTCAGCCATCCGCTCTCGGACATTCGCCACGGAACCACCCTGGCGGAGCCGTTCAGCAAACTGAACACCTAAGCGCTGTTCGTCGCTCCGTTGTCGCCGACGGGCCTACCGGCTGGGCGAGTCAAGGCCGGCCTCCGCAGCTTTCACCGCAGGCGCCTGCCCGGCTGCGTCGCTGCCGGTCTTCGTCCCCGCCACAGCATCTCGGGTCGAAACGGGGTACGCCCGAGCGGCCGTCACCGCCCGTTCACTGCTGGTTGCGACGCTCTCCCCCGGATCGGCACGGACCGCCTGGTTCTCGGCGGTCTCCTGGCTGCGGTCTCGACGTACCGTGCCGAGATCGATGCGGCCGTCGAGCTTGTCCTGCACCACCCGACACGCGAACGCCCCTGGGGTCCGGGCCCGGTCAACAAAGCTGGGCACACCGCGAAGAAGCTGCTGCACGTCGTGGCCAGCTTGCTCCGCCTGGTCCAGCGTGTACGCCAGCGCACCCCACGCCTCACACCCGATCACCCTGTCGGCCCGCTGCCCAGACGGCCACGCCCTGCGTACCTCGGCGGCCATCCGCTCCTGCCTGTCCCGCACCGCCTCGGCGGACATCGCCGGCCGCCGCGACCGGTCCGTGGCTTCGCGCACCGCTCGGTCGACGGCGTCGGACAGCACCTCGATGTCGTCCGGCTCGCGCACCGGCTCGGGCTTCTCGGCCGCCCGGCCCGCCCTCTTGGCGAGCTGGTCGACGACCACCTGCCGGGCCTGCTGCGCCCGGGGGTCGACGTGCTGCCACGTCGACGCGGCACGCCACACCCGAGCGATGTCCTCCGTCCCCGCAGTGCGCCACCACCCCGGGCGCATCGCCGGCCGCCACACCGCCGCGTCGGCCTGCTGTGCCGCGCGAGCCTGCGCGCGGATCTGCCGGGCCTGCTCCTCGCTGGCCCGCGCGGCGCGTTGCAGCTGCGCGATGCGGGCGTCGATCAGCACCTGGGCCAGTTGGCCGGCGGCCTGGATCGCGGCGGTCATCGCCGCGGTGGCCCGCTGGTGGATCTCGGCCATCTCGGTGTCGGCCACTACCGTCCCCCGTCTCTCATCGCTGCGTCTGCTGATCCACCGCCGGGTCAACGCGGGCCCGTGCCCGTGCCGCATCCGGCTCCTTCCGCGCCACGCGCGGGCCCGGAACATCCCGCTCGACGTGCACCGCGCCCTGCGCGAGCAGCGGCATCAGGTGCGCCGCCGCCCTGGCCGCCGCGCCGGCCGCGTGCGCCTGCTGCTCGGCCGCGCGCAGCTCGGCCAACGCCACCACCAACCGGGCCGCCTGCACCACCACGGCGAGCAGCACCGCCGCCTCACCGCCGTCGCGGGCGGGTCCGGTGACCATCAGCGCGTTGGCAACCCGGCCCAGCTCGGCGGCGATCGTCGACGCCGCCGGTGCCGGCGCGCGACGCGGTGGTGCTGCCGCGCGGGCCAGTGCGTCAGCCGCCCGCGTCACCGGACCCCGCCCGGACGGCTCGGTGACGGCCGCGACCCGCGCCAGCAGTTCGGCGCTGGCCCGGGCTGCCGCCGGCCACTGCGGCGAGCCTGGCGCGACGCCGGCCAGCCGCCCGCTGATCGCCTCCAGGGCGGCGGCCGACGACCGCCACACCGCCATCCGGTCCTCACCGCGCAGCGTGGTCGATTCTGCGGAATCCGCCGTCTTCCACTGCGATGCCGGCGGTGGCGCGTCGGGCCACCGTTTGCGGATCTGGGGCAGGCTCAGGTCGCCGTCCAGGCTGCGCCCGGCATACCAGCGCGGCTTGCTGGCACCGGCCGGCCGTAGCGCCACGGCGTATCCGACCACCTGGTCCCGGTCGGTCGCCGCGGTGCGCGCAGCGACCAGCAGGCCGGCGGTCCTCATCCGTGCGACCCACTCGGCCTCGTTGCCGGCACCCGCGAGCGCGGCCCGGACCTGGCGGCGCAGCAGTTCTCGGTCTGGTGCCTGGTCGACGCGCCGGGCCCGCTCGATTTCGGGCCGGGTCAGCTCCGGCCGTCGGGTCGCGCCGGCCCGACCGGGTGTCCATTTGCCCAGCCCGAACTCGTCCTCGATGAGGTCGGCGACCTGCTGGCTGCGCCGTTTGTCCTGCCGTAGCCACACCGGCGCCCCGTCCTCGGTGGCGAGGGTGACGACCAGGTGCACGTGGTCGTTGCCGCGCGCCGACAGCCCGTGCCGTACCGCAATCCACCGGCACCCGGCCCGATCAGGGCTGCCGGTGAAGCCCATCTCGGCCACGAACCGGGCCGCGATGCGGCCCCACGTCGCGTCGTCGAGCTGCCCCTCATGGGCCGGCAGGCTCAGCGAGCACTGCCACACGTACTGCTTCACTCCGCGCTCGCCGGCGGCGATCTGCGGCGCGTCCAACCGTGCCGCCAGCTCGTCCAGCGACCATCGCTCGCCGTCGCGGTCGTGCCGGCCGGGAGCCAGCAGCGACACGTCGTCGTACCCGGCGACCAGGTGCGGGTTGACGTGCTCCTCGACCTTCCCCGGGCCCCACAGGTACTCCAACAGGCCCCGGACCCGGGTGCCGTAGGTGACCTTCGGGATCATCAGCGTCGGCCGGTCTGGGCGGCGGCGATCGCGGTAACGAGGTCGTCGACGCGGGCCGCGATCCGTGCCAGATATGCCGCCGTGGCGGCCAGGTCCCCGGCCGGCTCCCCGGTGGAGTGCAGCCGCGTCACCGCCTGGTTGAGGTTGGTCGCAGCGCCTCGCACCTGCCGGTGCACACCCATCAACTCGACCAGCAATGGGCCCGTCTCCCCGCCCCCTCCCGGGCCCGTTGGGGCGGGCACGAGCGGCGCCGAACCGGCCTCCGCCAGGTACGCCGAGGTGGCCATCCGGGCCGCCGCCGCATTCGCCTCGACCGCCGCCAGCTCCGCCTCGGACAGCCGCACAGTCACCCGGTGCACGCGCGGATCATCGTCGTTGTGAGCACGCCGCCGGCGCTCACTGGCACCGAAGCGAACCACACCGACCTGCGGCGACTCAGCCACGTCGACCACCCTCCCGGCGGGCCGACGCCGCCCTGATCTGCCCGGCCGCCACGCGGCCCGTCTGACCAAAAGTCAGACTTTTATTCCAACTTGCTCCGGCGAGGCCGGTGGGTCGCGCGTGCGCGACCTGGCCGCGTGGTCGCGGACCCGAGCACACCGGACGGCGCGCACCACCAGACAACCTCGTGGCGATCCGGCACGGCCGGTCGCCAGCACTTACCGCCGACGACGCGGCGCTGTGCTGTGCGACGTACCGGTGCCATGTCCGTGCTCCTGGTCGACGTCCTCGCCGAGCGCTGCCGGCGTCTCCGGCGGTCACCAGTGGTGCCGCGAGGGTGGGCCCACGAGGATCGATCTTGGCCGTTAGGCTCGGCGTCCACAGCCACCAGACCGGAGCATCCAGGGGGAGGATCCCATGGCCGAACAGTCCGCCAAGGCCGTCCGTACCGAGACCGAGAAGGCCGCGCTGCAACTGCTGCGCGAGCGCGCGGCCCTGGTCGGCGAAGCCGCTACCGCCCGGCACGACCGCGACCAGCTCGTCGACGCGCTGCGCGAGGCCAACGCCCGCTACGCCACCCGATACGCCGACGCCCTCGCCGGCGGCTGGACGGCAGACGAACTGGCCAAGCTCGGCCTGGACACGCCGGAGTCGTCCAGCACGTCCAGGCGGCGCCGCCCACCCCGCCAGGCGCAGCCCGCACAGGGCCAGCCGGACGAGCTGGTGACGCCGGCCGACGTCCCGGCGCAGACGTAGCGGCACGGCCCACGTCACGATGACGGCCTTCCCTGATGCGGCAGGGGAGGCCATCATCGTGTTGGTGCCGGTCACGACCTGGTCCCGAGCGGCACGCCGCGGGACCGCATCCACGGCTCGGGGTCGACCGCGTTGCTGCTGTTGGCGTGGAACGGGCCAGGACGCACGTTGACGTGAACCTCGAAGTGCAGGTGCGGGCCCGAGCTGCCACCCGAGTTGCCGACGTGTCCGATGACCGCTCCGGCCGCGACGCGCTGACCGATAGACACCTCGGGCCGCTCGATCATGTGGCAGTAGCGGGTCACGACGTTGCCCGCGTGGCGGATGTCGACGTACCAGCCGCAACCGCGCGCACCGGTGTGCCCGTCACGATCGCAGGTGGTGTACCAGTCACACTTGACCTGCTCCACCACCCCCGCCGACGCCGCACGGATCGGGTCGCCCCGCACGTCCGAGGTCGACATGTCGACGCCCGCGTGCAAGCGGCCATTGCGCGGCCCGAACGGGCTGGTGACCACCGCCCGCAGCGGCTGCACCCACCCGCCCGGACCAACCGGGACCGGGCCCAAGTCGTCGACGCCGCACGGGGCCGTCGGCGCACCACCGCCGATATCGTCGATGCTCGGCAGACCGAGCACCCGCGCGGCGAGCTGCTCCGCGTCGGGCTCCCACTTCTGGTACGCCTCCGGCAGGCCCGAACGCTGCACCGCCTGCGCGGCATCGGTCAGCCGCATCCGCTGCCACCCGTCGACGCGCACCAGCGCCTCGTAGAACTTCCCGGCCGCGTAGCTGGGCGTCATCCGCTCCCGCACACTGCCCCACCCCGGACGCTGCTGGAACAGCCCCACCGAGTCGTGGTCGCGCCCCACACCCTCGTGCGGCAGCGACAGCGACTCGGGCACGGTGGAGTTGGCGAGGTTGCGCAGTGTGGACTCCTGCATCGCGGTGGCCAGCGCGATGACGTACCCGCGCGGCGGCACCTGACGCTGGCGTCCGACCGCCACGATCGTCGCCGCGTGCGTGCTCTGGGCGCTGCTCCACCCGCCACCACCCGGCACCGGCGACGCGCCAGGTATCGACGGCACCTCGCACGCCGCCGCCTCGGCCTGCGCCTGGCCGAACATCATCAAGGGCAGGCCCACCGTTCCGCCGCACACCAGCATCACCACGGCGGCCACCGCCGCGATCAGCGCGACCGGTCGCCGCGTCACTGGACCGCCCGGACGAAGTCGTTACCGGTGACCATCCAACGACCGTTCACGGCGGCGAGGGTGACGGTCAGCGTGCCGGCGTCGGTGGGCACCTCGTACACCGCAGCCCCGGCCTTCGGCGCCTGCTTCACCGCCGGCCGGCCCGTCACCTGGGTCGCCGGAACCTGCGCCGGGTCGACGGTACGCAGCGCACGAGCAAAGCCGTCCTCGCAGTGCGGCGCGACCCGCTTCCACCACACATCCGCCGGCAGATCCGGACGCGCCCACGCCACCGCAAACGCCTCCACCACCCTCGGCGCCTGGGCCGCCGGCGGCAGCACGGCCGGTGCCCGCTCGTCGCCGTGGTCGTCGCTGCCCGGTGCCTCGCGGGACGACGTCGGCGACACCTCGACCGCGCTGACGGTCGGATACACCGGGCCGCTGACGTCCGGTGCCGGTGTGCCCGGCTCTGCCGCCGTGCCGCACCCTGTCAACGCCACCGCCGTACCCACAGCAGCCAACGCCGCCCGAACCTGCCATTCGCCGTCTTTGATGCGCGCGGATGCGGCTGCTCTGCGTGCCATATGACGCCTCCCCCGTGCTTTCATTCGCGTCCCTGTCGCGGCAGAGCAATCACCATAGATCCATTGAGAAACGCGGTGCTACTGTCGGCTACTCGTCGGTGACCTTGTTACACGGGGGAGGCATCAGATGGCGGGGAGCATCTGCGCGCGGCGGGGCCGCCGGTGAAAACGTCGGCTGTCGCCGCGCACCGCACACGCCTCGGAAGCGCACCTCACCTACCGGCTGCGGTGATTCCAGAGAACCTCCAGAATGGATGGCCGCCGATCTGGTGGGTCGGATGCCACGGCGGCGCGGGTACAAGCACCCTGGCCCGGCTAGTCGGCGTTGGGGTCGACTTCGGTCGAGCGTGGCCACTGACGACGCCGGTGATGCCGCCTGCCCAGGTGGTGCTGATCTGCCGCCTGTCCGCCTACGGCACCTGGGCGGCCACCGGCGCGATCGAGCAGTGGCGTCGCCGCGCGGGCATGGCCGGCACGACGAGCGTGCTGGGCGTGGTCGCCGTCGCGGCCTCCCCACGGCGGCCCCCGCGCATCGCCACCGAACGACTGCAACTGCTCGGCGGATGGGCGCCGCAGGTGTGGCGCGTCGGCTGGATCGACGCGCTCCTGGCCGCCGACGACCCCCGCGACGTCGGCACACCCCCCGACGTCGAGACGCTCCGCCACGCCCTCGCACAAAAGATCCACACGACACCGAAAGTGACCCGATGACGCTCGCAGACCTACCCGCTCGCCTGGGGCTGTACCTGGCAGCCCCCACCCCTCCCCCCGGTGGGGTGCCGAACCCGGGCGGCGGCGTGGCACCCCCCGGAGTGGTGCAGAGCAACGTCCTGGAAATCCTCCAGTGGATCGCGTGGCTCGCCACCGCCGCGTGCGTCGGCGGACTCCTCTACAGCGCCGCAAAAATGGCCATCGCGCACCGCCGCGGTGACGACACCAACGTCGCCCAGCTCGGCTGGGTAGCCGCAGCCTGCATCCTGATCGGCAGCGCATCCACCATCGTCGGCGCCCTGATCGCCTAGCAGGCCGGGAGGCTGCCATGTCATCGCCTGACTTCGCCCAGCGCCCGCCATGGACGCGCCCCGGCTTCATCGCCGCCGCCGCGCTGCTCCTGGCCGTCATCCTCATCGGGGTCCTGGTGGCCGTGTTCGCCATCGCGAACAACACCCGCGACAACCTCAGCGGCGGTGGCGCTGCAACCAGCACGCCGACGCCCGGTTCCACACCGGCTGAAAGCAGCACTACGGCACCAGGAGCGCCGCAGGCTGTGCCAACGGCTCCGCCGGCCGATGTGCGGTGGGAGCTGTTCGGCCAGACGGCTGTACCGGTCAGCGCCTCCGCTGGCCCGAGCCGGACCGGCGAGACCGCGTCCGGCTACGCACACACCCCCGAGGGCGCACTGATCGCCGCCGCGCAGATCAGCAAGCGGGCCGCCCACTCCGCCGGCCGCCAGTCGTGGGAACCGACGATCCAGCAACAGTTCGAGCCGAACGCCGACCGGGACCGGCTGCTGGCAGCGCTACGTGAAGCAGGCGACACCCCGGCAGAGCCCGGCGAGCTGAGCCAGCTCGTCGGCTACCAGTACCAGTCCTACACCCCGGACACCGCCGTGATCGGTCTGGTGTACCGCGCCCCGGCCGCCGGCACACCGCGCTACCACGTGTTGTCGCTGACGCTGGTCTGGCGCGACGGCGACTGGCGGATGGTGCCACCCCCTGGCGGGGCCTGGACCTCGATCAACCGGATGACCTCCGACCTCACCGGCGTCATCGAATGGGGTGCACGGTAGTGCCGTGCACACCCATCATCGACCCAGAATGCGTCCCGGGGATGATCTCGGAAAGCTTTGCCGGCCGGTTCCTCGACGAACTGTCCGAGCAGGCATCCGAGGCCGCTGCGGAGATGCTCAAGGCCTTGGTCGCCGGATGGTTGTCGATCCCTACGACGAAGGTGTCCCAGGGCTCCTGCCACACCGACACATCGGGGAAGCTCGTCTGCGACGGCACCGTCGACTACCTGAGCGCCTACACCAACTGGGCGGTAGCCGCGCTCGCGGTGGGCGCGGTCCTCATCGGCGCGATCCGGCTCGCCTGGGAACGCAACGGCCGCGACGCCGGCACCCTGACCAAGGGCCTGGTGACCATGGTCGTGCTCGCCGGCGCCGGCGTGCCCGCCGTGCAACTGCTCATCGGCATCGGCGACGCCTACTCCGACTGGATCCTCAAGGCCTCCGCCGACGGTGACCTCGGTGCCCGGCTGCGTGCCTTCGCCCCAGCCGCCGCCGCCAGTGGCCCATCCGCGCTGATGACCATCGGTATCTCGATCATGATGTTCCTGGCCACCATGGTGCAGTTGCTGCTGCTGCTGGCCCGGGGCGCCGGCCTGGTGCTGCTGGCCGGGCTGCTCCCGCTGGCCGCCGCGTCGGGCATCGCCGGGTCCGGCCGCGCGATCCGCGACCGGTACCTGACGTGGCTGCTCGCCCTGGTGCTCTACAAGCCTGCGGCGGCCACGATCTACGCAGCGGTGTTCTGGATGCTCGGCAAGGGCCAGGACCTCACGACGCTGCTCACCGGCCTGGTGATGTTCTGTATGGCGATCGTGGCGTTGCCGGCGTTAATGCGGCTGATCGCGCCGGCCGTGTCGGTGCTGTCCTCCGGTGGGGCCGGCGGTGTGGCCGTCGCGGCGACGTCGGCGGTCGGGCAGGTTGCCTCGGGGGCGATCCGGCTCAACGCCAGCAGGGGCGCAAGCGGCGGCCCCGGCACGCGAACCGGTGGCAGTGATCCTGGCCGGCCCGGCGGCGCCACCCCATCCTCGCCGATGCCGGCGCCCCGCCCCTCAGGTGGAAGCGCCAGAACCGGCTCGCCGACCCCGACCCCTGCCGGCTCGTCGACGGCCACGACCGCCCAGACGGCGACCAGCACGGCACAGACGACGAGCGCGGCGGGAGCCGCCACCTCGGCGGCCGGGCCAGCCGGCATCGCGGTCACGGCGGCGCAAGCAGGGCCCGCCACCGTCCGCAAGATCGGCGGCACAGCATCCGGAGCGACAGGCGGTGAGGGCGCATGAGCACCGACGTACAACCCCGCTCCAGCGAGCAGCAGCGCACCTACGGCAACTGGCGCGTCGGGCGTGGCGCCGGCCTGTTCGGCCTCGGCCCGGCTGGCACGATCGCCGCGTTCCTGGTCATGGTGCTGTCCGCAGCGATGCTGCCGGTCTCCGCCCTGGCCGCACTGGTCACCGCCGTCATCGGGCTACTCGTGCTCGCCCCCCTGGCGATCCGGATCGGCGGGCGCACTGGATTCCAAGTAATCACCGCGCGGGTGGCGTGGTGGCTGGCGCGGGCCCGCCGCCACCACGTGTACGTGTCCGGGGTGGCGTCCCGGGTCACCGCCGCGCACCAGTTGCCCGGGGTGCTGGCCCGCTCCGAGGTGTACGAGGTGGAGACCGGCCGCTCGGGGCTCGTCGCCGTCGTCGTGGTGCCGCAGAGCCGGCTCTACACCGTCACCCTGCGGTGCGCGCCCGAGGGCATGGACCTGGTCGACCAGGCCGTCATCGACGCCCGCGTCAGTCACCTGGCGTCGTGGCTGGCGGCCCTGTCGCGTGAGCCGCAGCTCGTGCAGGCACAGGTCACCGTCGAGACCACCCCGGACCCGGGCACCCGGCTGGCCGCCGAGGTCACCGCCACGTCCCGGCCCGACGCCCCGGCGCTGGCCCTGCAGGTCCTCGACGACGTCGTACGGTCCTACCCGGCCGGGTCGGCGGCCGTCGACACCCGCGTGTCGCTGACCTACACCGCCCCGCCAGGCCGGTCGATGTCGCACGAGGACGTCTGCCGGGAGGTCGCCGCCCGGCTGCCGCACCTGCACTCCGGGCTGACCGGCGCCACCGGCGCCGGCATCGTGCCGATGTCCGCCCGTAGCCTCGCCGGCGTGGTGCGCGCCGCCTACGACCCGGACGCCGCCCTGGACCTCGCCCGCGACCCGCAGCTCACCCCCGACTGGACGCAGGCCGGACCGGTGGCCACCCGCGAAAGTTGGGACTCCTACCGCCACGACTCCGGCGTCTCGCGCACCTGGTGCATGGTCGAGGCCCCACGCGGGGTGGTGTACTCGCGGCTGTTCGCCCGCCTCACCGACCCGGACCCGCAACTACTGCGCAAGCGGGTGAGCATGATCTACCGGCCGTACTCCCCCGCCGACGCGGCGCGGCTGGTGGAGGCCGACAAGCGCGACGCGAGGTTCATGGCCGCCAAGAAGCCGCGGCCCAGCGCCCGAGACCTCACCGACCTGGCCGCCGCCGACCAGGCCGCCCAGGAAGAGGCCACCGGCGCGGGCGTCGTCCGCTTCACCGTGCTGGTCACCGCCACCGTCGCCGACGACGGCAAGCTCGACGAGGCCACCGGCATCATCCGGGCCCGCGCCGGCGAGGCCCGCCTGACGATCCGGCCGATGTACGGCTGTCAGGCCGCCGGGTTCGCCGCCGGCCTGCCCGCCGGCGTGGTCTTGCCCACCCACGCCACGATCCCCTTCTAGGACGGCGGCGATGACCAGCCCTCGAACCAACCCACCGCCACGGCGTCGACCGGCCGGGCGTCGGCCTGGCCGCCTCGGCTACGGCGCACCCGGGGGCGGCCGGTGGTCGTGGATCGAGCCCTCGACGGAGTACCGGGGCACCACCGTGCAGGTCTGCGGCCTGTTTCCGTTCGGCACCGGCGCGTCGACGCCGATGATCGGCGTGCCGGTCGGCCGGCACCTCTACACCGGCTCGGCGGTGTGCTTCGACCCGATCTCCTGGTACACGAGAGCGAGGTTGATCTCCAACCCGTCGGTGTGGATCGAGGGCGAGCCCGGCATGGGCAAGAGCACGGCGGTGCGGCGGATGGTCCTCGGGCTCACTGCCCAGGGCGTCACCCCGCTGATCCTCGGCGACCTCAAACCGGACTACGCCGAGCTGGTCCGCGCCCTCGGCGGGCAGGTGCTGCGCGTCGGGCCCGGCCTGGACCGGATCAACCCCCTGGACGCCGGTCCGTGGCGGCAGGTCCTCGACCGCGTCGACGAGCGCACCGGCGCCGTCGTGCGCGCCGCGGTGACCGACCGGAGATTGAACATGCTCGTCGCCCTGGCCACCCTCATCAGGCGCGGGCCCGTTACCTCGGACGAGACCACCGTCCTGGCCGCCGCGCTGCGCTACCTCGCCGAGCGGGAGACCACCACCCCGCCGGTGCTTTCCGACGTCCTGAACGTCATCCGCGACGCCCCGGCCGAGGTCCGCGCGGTCACCCTCTGGCAGGAGGAGGGAGACGTCCCACGGTTCCGAGAAGAGGTCGCCGGCCTGCACCGCACCCTGCTGGCGCTGCTGCACGGCCCGCTCGGCACGACCTTCGAGGGGCAGACCACCACGCCGATCCGCCTCGACACCCCGGCCGTGTGCGTCGACATCTCCAGCATCGACGACACCGACGAGCTGCGCACCGCCGCGACCCTGCTGTCGACCTGGTCCTACGGCTTCGCCCAGGTGGAGGCCGCGCACCTGATGGCCGACCTCAACCTGGCTCCCGCACGGACCTTCTTCACGGTGCTCGACGAGTTGTGGCGGGCGCTGCGCGTCGGGCACGGCCTGGTCGACCGCGCCGACGGCCTCACCCGGTTGAACAGACAGAAAGGCACGGGCACGGCGTTCATCACCCACTCGTTGGCCGACCTGGAGGCGCTGCCCACCGCCCACGACCGGGCCAAGGCCCGCGGCTTCGCCGAGAGAAGCGCTGTGCTGATGATCGGCCCGTGCTCCGAGCAGGAACTCGACGCCGTCAGCCGCGTTCGGCCGCTGTCGCAAGCGGAGCGGCGCGAGGTGCTGTCCTGGTCGGCGCCGCCGTCCTGGACAGCGACTGAGGGCAGCGGCACCGTCGGCCGTGGAAACTTCCTGATCAAGGTCGGAAGCAGACCCGGTATCCCGGTGCACCTGGAACCCACCGAGACCGAGATGCGGCTCGGCAACACCGACGCCCGCTGGACGATGACGTGAGCCGCCCGGCTGGCCCGCGCGGTGGCCACGACGACGCTGGCCTGATCGTCGGTGGCATCGCTGCCCTGGTCCTGGTCCTCGCCAGCGGCGCGTGGCTGCCCGTCGTGCTGGCCCGCCCGCCCGGATACACCGGCGGCGGGCCGATCCAGGTCGCCGCCGCGGTGCTGCGCGGTGACATCACCTGGACCACCACCTGCACCCTAATCGCCGTCGCCGAGGTGAGCGTCCTGGTGCTGCTGGCCGTCGGCAGCACCGCCGCCTGGCGGTGGGCACGCCGACGCCGTACCCGCGTCGACCCGGCCGCCCGCCGCATGGCCAGCCGCCGAGACCTCGCCCACCTCGGCCCGAAGGGCGCCGCCGACAGCGGGCGGCGGCTGCGGCCCAGCCTCGCCGACGTCGACCGGCCCGACCCCGACCAGCTCGGCGTGCTGATCGCCCACACCGTCGCCGGCGGGATGCCGCTGCGCCAGTCCTGGGAGGACATGGCCGTCGACATCTGGGGCCCGCGAACCGGCAAGACCACCTGCCGGGCGATCCCCGCCATCGTCGCCGCCCCCGGCCCCACCCTGGTCACCAGCGTCAAAGGCGACATCGTCGACGCCACCCGCGACATCCGCGCCGCACGCGGCACCGTGTGGGCGTTCGACCCGCAGCACATCCTCGGCCCCGAGCAGACCATGTGGTGGAACCCCCTGCGCGCCGTGGCCACCATCACCGACGCCCGCCGCCTGGCCGAGCACTTCGCCTCCGCCGAACGGGAACCCGGCGTCAGCCGCGACGCCTTCTTCGACCCCAGCTCGGAAGAGCTGGTGGCGAACCTGCTCCTCGCGGCCGCCGTGGCCGGCCGGGACATCCTCGCCGCGTACCGGTGGGCCGTCAGTCCCCGCGATGACGAGCCGGCGGAGCTGCTGCGCGAGCGCGGCTACGGCCTGCCCGCCGATGCGGTCGCCGGGGTGGTCAACATGCCCGACAAGACGAGGGGCGGCATCTACGCGGGCGCGCAGAAGATGCTCATGTGCCTCACCGAGCCGACGGTCACCGCCTGGGTCACCCCACCCACGCGCGGCGGGATCCTCGAGTTCGACCCGGCCGCCTTCGTCGCCTCCACCGACGTGCTGTACCTGCTGTCCCAGGGTGGCCCCGGCTCCCCCGCCCCGCTGGTCGCCGCGCTCACTGACGCTGTCCTGCGTGCCGGCGAGCTGCGGGCCCGCACCTGCCCCGGCCGGCGCCTCGACCCGCCGCTTCTGAGCGTCCTCGACGAGGCCGCCAACATCTGCCGGCTACGCCAGCTCCCGGCCCTCTACTCCTTCTACGGTTCCCACGGCCTGCCCATCATCACGATCCTGCAGTCCTATCCCCAGGGCGTCGACGTGTGGGGACGCGAGGGCATGCGCAAGCTGTGGTCCGCAGCGAACGTCCGCACCTACGGCGGCGGCGTCGCCGACCCCGACTGGCTGGAAGAGCTGTCCAAGTTGATCGGTGAGCACGACGTGACGACCAGGTCGACCAGCAGCAGCGGGTCCGGGTGGGGCCAACGGTCGGTCTCGCACGCCACCCGCCGCCAGCGGATCCTCGACGTCGCCGACCTGCACGCCCTGCCCCGGGGCCGGATGGTCGTCTACGCCTCCGGCGCCCCGCCCGCGCTCGCCCGCACCGCCCCCTGGCAGAACGGCCCGCACGCCGAGGCGATCCGCGCCTCGATCGCCCGCTGGGACCCCCACGGCCGCACCGACTGGACCCTCACCCCCGACGACGCCCCGCCGGAGCCAACCCCATGACCCTGCCCCAGCCCGGACCGGCCGGCGACCCGATCGCCGACCTCAGCGCCCTGCTCGGCCAACTCGCCGGTGACCCGGACGTGACGCCGCCGGCCGCCACACCGCCAGCCGGCGACGACGCCGCACCGGAGCCGGCCTACCGCAACGTCGAGGCGTTCGTCGCCGACTACCTCGCCCACGTCGTCGAGCGGCGCCTCGCCACTGGGCCGACCTCTGGGGTGAACTGGTGTCCCCGGTGGTGGGCGCACCCGGAGGCGATCTCCCGTCTGTACGCACTGTGGCGAGCCTGGGAGACCCTGCGCGTCAGCGACCCACAAACCGGAATGAGCATCTGGTGGCGCGACCACCTCGACCCTCACCTCACCGCGCTGGCCGCCGAGTACGGGCCGTTTAGCCGGTGCAGCCCGGACAAGCACACCGAACCCCGGCCCCTGCCCGTCGAGCTTGCGCCGCCAGAGGTTCTCGCCCAACTCCCCGACGCCGACGCTCCCTGATTCCGTGGCGTCGCCCGTCACAGCCTCATCCACGCCGTCAAGGAGCCGGTCCAGGTCGTGGAAGACGGTGGGACGCTGGTCATCATGCCGCCGACCGGCTCTCCGCGACGGACTGGGGCAGACCGGGTCGACCACGTCGTCGACGTCCGCCTCGTGGCAAGAGGCCCACCCATCCCGGCCGAGGGACTCGGGGTTGCCAAAGGTCGCGGCGATGGTGGGACACGTCGGAGTGGTGGTGGGTGCCGGGTCGGTGTCCGGGTCCGGTGGAAGGTCGCGTGGATCAGCCGGGGAACGACATGCGTGAGCTGAGTGCTCGGCGTCGATGGCGATCTCGTGAGCCGCCACCAGGCTCAGGTTCGCGTCGCCGACCAGCTCGGCTTCGGCGTGCAAGCGATGACCGATCCACCACAGCCGCACGGTGGCACCGTCACGGACTCCGTGCATGGCCCGCAAGCAAATCTCCGTCTGGTCGACGAGGGCCGGGCCGACGGCGCCCATCAGACGTGGGTACACCTCCCGGGCGGCGTCCTTGAGCACGATGCGCCATCCGGGTGGACTGCTCGTTGCGTCGGTCACTGCGGGAACTAACCGGCGCTGCGGCGCGACTACCAGGGCGACCCGCAGAGTTCCGGCTTGCGGTCGACCATGAGGGAAGGGCGAGACGAATGCTCGCTGCGGTGCGACAGGGCGCGATCGTCGCTGGCGTGGTGGCAGCCACGGTGCTGGCGCTGCCAGGGGCGGCCTGGGCTCACGGTGTCGGTGGATCAAGCGAGACCGTCGGCGGTTTCGTGTGGCTCGGCACGAAGCACATGCTCGCCGGTTGGGATCACCTGCTATTCGTCGGCGGCATCCTGCTCCTGGCCGGTGAGATGCGGCGGGCGGCCAAGCTGATCTCCCTGTTCGCGCTCGGGCACAGCGTCACCCTGTTCACCGCCACCGTCGCCGACTGGCACGTCAACCCGGTCCTGGTCGACATCGTGGTCGCGTTGAGCCTGGTGTTCGTCGGTGTGGTCGGCCTGCGTGGCAGGCCGAAGAACTGGGCCTGGTTCGCCGCCGCGGTGCTCGCCTTCGGTCTTGTGCACGGTTTGGGCCTGGCCACCCGGTTGCAGGAGGTGGGCCTGCCCTCGGACGGGCTGATCCCCCGGGTGCTGGCCTTCAACCTGGGCGTGGAGATCGGGCAGCTCATTGCGGTCGTGGCCATGTTCATGATCGGCGACGTGCTGCGCCACTACCTGCCCCGCCTGCGCGATGTCCGGCTGTCTCACGGCACGCTGATCGTCGCCGGGGTCATCGCCGCCGCGGTCCTGGTCATCTCCTCCGGTCCTGACGCGTGGCGACCGGTCCAGGCGGCCAGCGACCCGGAGAGCAGCTGCGAGGTACGCAATCGCACCGAGACGTTCCCCGGCGGCGGCGGACACCCGATGAAGAGCTTCTTCGAACCGGGCGAGACGGTGCCGGCCACGTCGTTCGGGCACGTCATCGGCGACGGGTACGTCATCGTCACCTACCGGCCCGACCTGCCCGCCGATCAGCTCGCCCAGGTGCGCGGCTTCGTCAACGACCCCGCCGTCGGCCGGGTCGTCGGCGGCTCCGCCACGGACCAGACCGAAGCGGTCAAGGCCGTGCACGCCTACCGCACGGTCGCCTGCGACACCGTCGACGTCGAGGCGGTCCGCGAGTTCACCCGGGAGTGGTTCGCCGACCCCCGATCCAAGCCCATCGAGTAGCGTCCCGCCCCCGGGCGGTCAGTCGTGCTCGGGGATGCCGGCCACCCGGTGCGACGCGGCGTGCATCACCTCAGTCACAAGCCGGCGCACATGACCTCCCCGGGCGCTGTACAACGCACGCCGGCCGTCGCGCCGCACCGTGACCAGTCCTGCCAGCCGGAGCTTGCCCAGGTGCTGTGACACCGCCGGCCGTGCCACTCCCAGCGCCGCCACCAGCGCGGTGACGTCGTGCTCCCCGTCGACGAGCAGCCACATCAACCGCAGCCGAGTGCCGTCCGCGAGCATCCGCAAGATCTCCGTTGCCGCCTCGACGTGGCTATTGACAGGTATGAGTTGTTGCAGGTCACTGGCACCTGCAACATTGTCGCGTGCGTACATGAGCACATATTATCGCGGCCATCGGGGATATCGACCGTCCTGCAGTAACGGCTGAACCCTTCCCGATCCTGACCGACCTCCACCGGCAAGGGGACAGCGATGCTGGACGTACTTCGCCATCGGGCTTACCGCCGTCTGTTCACCGCTCAGGTCATCGCTCTGCTCGGCACAGGCCTGGCCACCGTGGCTCTCGCCCTGCTGGCCTACCGTCTCGCTGGACCGCGCGCGGGCGCGGTCCTCGGCACCGCGCTGGGGATCAAGATGACCGCCAACGTCATCGTCGCCCCGGTAGCTTCCGCGCTGCTCGCCCGTCTGCCCCGTCGCGCGGTCCTGGTCGCCCTGGACCTGGTCCGCGCGGGGGTCGCGGTTCTACTACCGTGGGTGGACCAGGTCTGGCAGGTCTACCTACTGGTGTTCGTCCTGCAAGCGGCGTCGGCCGCGTTCACCCCGACCTTCCAGGCCACCATCACGGACCTACTGCCCGACGAAGACGACTACACCCACGCCCTGTCGCTGTCCCGGCTGGCCTACGACCTCGAGATGCTGCTCAGCCCCGCCCTGGCTGCCGCTGCTCTGACCCTGCTCAGCTTCGACGACCTGTTCCTGGGCACCGCCGCCGGGTTCACCGCCTCCGCGCTGCTGGTCACCTGCACCCTGATACCCCGCCCCCGCCCCACCCACCACAGCGGCAACCTGTACCGCCGCACAACCCTCGGCGTGCGGCGATACCTGGCCGTGCCCCGGCTGCGCGGCCTGCTCGCGTTGCATCTGGCCGTAGCCGCCGCCGGAGCGATGGTGCTGGTCAACACCGTCATCGCGGTCCGCGACGACCTCGGACGAGACGAATCCGACGTAGCCCTGGCCCTGGGTGCCTACGGCACCGGCTCGCTACTGGTCGCCCTCGCCCTACCTACCCTGCTGCGCCACCACGCCGACCGGCTGCTCATGCTCGTCGGCAGCGCCACAGGTGCCGTCATCCTCCTCGCCACCACCACCGTTTCCGCTAGCGCGGGTGCCTGGCGCTGGCCCGCCCTGCTCACCGCGTGGGCACTGCTCGGCGCCGCAGGATCACTGGTCCTCACCCCCAGCGGCCGACTGCTGCGCCGCAGCGCCGACGACGGCCACCGCCCCGCCATGTTCGCCGCCGACTACGCCCTGTCCCACGCCTGCTGGCTACTGACCTATCCACTGGCCGGCTGGCTCGCCGCCACCGCCGGAACCACCTGGGCTCTCATCGTGCTCAGCGCACTCGCCGCCACAGCCACCGCCCTGGCCGCCCACTCCTGGCCCACCCACGACCCTGACGAACTCGAACACGAACACCGTGACCTTGACGCCAGTCACGAGCATCTCCACGATGCCCACCCTGTCGGCGCGGGCGGCTCCTGGCGCCACACCCATCACTACCGCCTGGATGAGCACCACCACACCTGGCCCGGCCGACCAGCCACCACGCGGTCCGATGCCGCTCGGCTGCGAACCAGGAAGGATCCGCGCCGACGTCGTGCCCGCCAGCGCACACGCTGATAGCGCCTTACAGGCGTCACACCTAATAGGGCCTGAACGGCTGGCCCGCTAATAGGGCCTTGGCCGGGTGGCCCACCCGCCGAGATGCCTGCATTCCCTTGGACCCGGCGAGGCCTCGTAGAAGACCGGCGCGTGGGGGTGGGCCACCCACCTATCCATGCGCGTGGTTACCTCGGTCGTGGTTTGAGCCCGCCAGCACGACGCACACCTCGCAATCGAGAGCCGAGAGCTCTGGACGAAGACCGGGGACGTGCTGGTCGCTGGGATCGCGACACGGCTAATCGGAGGGTAGGCCATGAGCCTCGCTATTAGGGCGCCGCGCGTTCCCGCCAGGGATCTGACCTGGGACAACGTAGATCACTTGAGCGCGCGGGAGAGATCTTGAGCAAGGTGTTCTGCGGGATCGACTGGGCCGAACGGCACCACGACATCGCGCTGGTCGACGAGCACGGCAAGCTCGTCGCCAAGAAACGAATCCACGAGTCGGTAGAAGGCTGGCAGCAGCTGCTCGACATGCTGGCCGACGCCGGCGACACGCCCGACGCCCCAATCCCGGTGGCTATCGAAACACCCCGTGGGCTCCTGGTCTCGGCGCTGCGCGCTACCGGCCGCCCGGTCTACGCCATCAACCCGATGGCGGTGGCCCGCTACCGCGACCGGCACACCGTGGCGCGGAGCAAGTCCGACCACGCCGACGCCATGATTCTCGCGAACATCCTGCGCACCGACGCCCACGTCCACCGGCCGCTGCCGGCCGACACCGAACTCGCCCGCGCCATCGCGGTACTGGCTCGTGCTCACCAGGACGCCACCTGGCGGCGCACCAAGGCCTCCAACGAACTGCGGTCCTTGCTGCGCGAGTACTACCCGGCGTTCCTTGACACCTTCGTCAACCGCAAGGACTTCCTGGCCAGCGCCGACGCCAGGGCAGTGCTGGCTATCGCGCCCACACCGGCCGCCGCTGCCAAACTGACCAAGGCCCGCATCGCCGCCGCCCTGCGCCGCGGCGGACGCAAGCGCGGCATCGACGATCTCGCCTCCCAGCTCCAGCAGGCACTGCGAGTGCCACACCTGCGGCAGCAGCCGCTCGTCGAAGACGCGATGGGCGCCGCCGCCCTCGCCCTGCTCACCACGCTCAACGCCGTCTGCGCCACCGTCGACCAACTCGGCCAGGCATGCGCCGAGGCGTTCGCCCAGCACCCCGACTACGAGATCATCACCAGCTTCCCCGGCCTCGGTGACCTGACCGGCGCCCGCGTGCTAGCCGAACTCGGCGACGACCGCACCCGCTTCGCCGACGCCCGCGCGGTCAAGGCCTACGCCGGCTCCGCGCCAGTCACCCGCGCCTCCGGCCGCAGCATCTCCATCACCCACCGCCGCATCAAGAACGACCGCCTCGCCGCCGCCGGCTTCGTCTGGGCCTTCATCGCCACCAGCAACTCACCCGCCGCCCGACAGCACTACGACCGACGACGACAGACGCACGCAGACCGCCACGCCGCAGCACTACGGCACCTGTTCAACCGCCTTCTCGGCTGCCTGCACCAGTGCCTGACCACACATCAGCCCTACGACGAAGCCAAGGCCTTCCCGACCGCGCACAGGCTTCAACTTGACTCGCTACGGAGATCGGAGGTCTTGCACTCTCGGCCGTCCGCAACGTCAGTGATGTATCCGGGTATCACGTCCGCCGGCGCGACGCAGCGGGCTCGGACAGAGTCCCGTACCAGCCTGTGCCCCGCTGATACCCGCCTCCGGGCAGGTCAGCCCGACCAGGTGCTGACCTCCGGCGGCTAGGTTGGCCGGTCTTGCAGGGCGGCCTGGTCGTCGCGTTGGGCCGGAACGAGGCCAGGCAGCGCGCTGTACAGGGTGCTGCGCGAGACGCCGAGAAGCTTGGCGATCGAGGTCATCGTGCGGTTCGGCTCGGCGAGCAGTTGCAGCGCGTACGCGACCTTCTCCGGGGTCATCGCCGGTGGCCGGCCGAGGCGTTGCCCGCGGGCGCGAGCGGCGGCCAGGCCCTCGTTGGTGTTGGCCACGATGATGGTGCGTAGGAACTCGGCCAGCGCGGCGAAGACGTGGAAGACGAACATCCCGCCTGCGGTGGTGGTGTCGAGCTTCTCGTGCAGGGACTGGAAACCGACGCCGTGGCGCTTGAGCCGGCCGACGATGCCGATCAGGAGTACAGCTTCGAGGGCCGCACTCTGTCCAGCGGTTCGACAGCAGTTCACGCCGCCCGGCGATACGGCTCTGACCAGCGCTGCCGTTGATTTCTCGCTGATTACTACGGCTGGCCTCAAGCGCCCGGTAGGAGAGCGGGCAAGGTCAAGAAATGCTGCCGCGCCGCTTCCGGTCCTCGCGCCGTGCCGGCGCTGCGGTCCGGGTCGGCTTGCCACCGGCCTGTGCCCCGGCGATGTCCGTATCGGTCGATCACACGGCTTCGGCCCCTCACCGACAGGTGAGGGGCCGCGTCGTGGTCACCGGTCCACGGGCCTACCGGCTGGGCGAGTCAAGGCCGGCCTCCACGGCTTTCACCGCAGGCGCCTGCCCGGCTACGTCGCTGTCGGTTTTCGCCCTCGCCACAGCGTCTCGCGTCGAGACGGGATACGCCCGGGCTGCCGTCACTGGCTGGAGGAGCTGTCCAAGCTCATCGGCGAGCACGACGTGACGACCAGGTCGACGAGCAGCAGCGGATCTGGGTGGGGCCAGCGGTCGGTCTCGCACGCCACCCGTCGCCAGCGGATCCTCGACGTCGCCGACCTGCACGCCCTGCCCCGGGGCCGGATGGTCGTCTACGCCTCCGGCGCCCGCGCTCGCCCGCACCGCCCCCTGGCAGGCCGGCCCCTACGCGTCGGCGATCCGCGCGTCGATCGCCCGCTGGGACCCCCACGGCCGCACCGACTGGACCCTCACCCCCGACGACGCCCCGCCGGAGCCAACCCCATGACCCTGCCCCAGCCCGGACCGGCCGGCGACCCGATCGCCGACCTCAGCGCCCTGCTCGGCCAACTCGCCGGCGACCCGAGCGACACTGTGCCGCCGGCCGCGACGCCGCCGGCCGAGCCCACCACGCCGGAGCCGGCCTACCGCAACGTCGAGGCGTTCGTCGCCGACTACCTCGCCCACGTCGTCGAGCGACGCCTCGCCACCGGGCCGACCTCGGGGGTGAACTGGTGCCCCCGGTGGTGGGCGCACCCGGAGGCGATCTCCCGCCTGTACGCGCTCTGACGCGCATGGGAAACGCTACAGGTCAGCGACCCACAGACCGGCATGAGCATCTGGTGGCGCGACCACCTCGATCCCCACCTCGCCGCACTCGCCGCCGAGTACGGGCCGTTCAGCCGGTGCAGCCCGGACAAGCACACCGAACCCCGGCCCCTGCCCGTCGAGCTTGCGCCGCCAGAGGTTCTTGCCCAACTCCCCGACGCTGATGCCCTCTGATTCCGTGGCATCGCCCGTAACAGCCGGTCCGCAGCAAGCTTGACGAAGTCCTCGCTGACGCCTGGGGAGCACGCCGGCGGCGGCATGGCGGGGGTGCTTGGTGTGGCCTGGGCGACGGTCCACCGGGCGGCGCCCGCGCGATGTGGAGGCCCGCAGCGGGCGGCGCGCCCAGAGGGTGAATCATGACGGGGTGGAGTCGACCTGGGTGCAGTTGCTGGTGGGGCTGCTTGCGGTCGTTGCGGTCTTTGTCGCGGCGGTGCTGGGTGCGGCGCTGTTGGCCTGGGCGCCGATGCCCGGCCGCGATCCAGCGAAAGCGCACGGCCGGTGGCGCTCGATGGCACGTGGCGTGCGCGAAGGTGTGCGACGGCTGGCGGCCCTCGTAGGGGCCGGGGTACGTCGGTTCCGCGTGTCGTCGGCGGTGACCACGCGGCTGACCGATACGGTGCGGCATCCGGCTCGGCTGGTGGTGCTGGGCTTTGCGGTGGCGGTGCTGGCCGGTTCCGCCCTGTTGTCGCTGCCGTTCGCCACCGAGAGCGGCCGCAGCGCGCCGCTGGTGACGGCGGTGTTCACCGCGACGTCGGCGGTGTGCGTGACCGGGCTGGTCATCGAGGACACCGGCACCTTCTGGTCGGGGTTCGGCGAGGCGGTGATCCTGGGCCTGATCCAGGTCGGCGGATTCGGGATCATGACGCTGGCGTCGTTACTCGGCCTGCTGGTGGCGCGCCGGCTGCGGATGCGCCTGCAGTTGGGTACCCAGGCGGAGACGAAGGCGATCGGGGTCGGTGAGGTCCGCCGGGTCGTGCTGGGTGTCATGCGGGTCAGTCTCATCGTCGAGGCGGTCGTGGCGGCCGTGCTGGCCTGGCGGTTCGCCGACGGCTACGGCCACAGCACGGGTCGAGCGCTGTACCTGGGGGTGTTCCATGCGATCTCGGCGTTCAACAACGCCGGCTTCGGCCTGTACGCCGACAGCCTCATGCAGTTCGTCGACGACCCGCTGATCTGCCTGCCCATCGCCGCCGCGGTGATCATCGGCGGACTCGGCTTCCCGGTGCTGTTCGAGCTGCGCCGCGAGTTCCGCACGCCGCGCCGCTGGTCGATCCACACCAAGATCACGGTGGGGATGACGGTCGTGCTGCTCGCCGGCGGCTGGTTGGCGATCAGCGTCGCGGAGTGGTCGAACCCCGGCACGCTGGGCGGCCTCGGGATCGGCGGCAAGCTGCTCGCCGGATTCGTCACCGCGGTGATGCCGCGCACCGCCGGGTTCAACAGCCTCAACGTGGCCGAGTTCAACGACGTCACGCTGCTCATCCACGACGTGCTGATGTTCATCGGCGCCGGCAGCGCCAGCACCGCCGGCGGCATCAAGGTCACCACGTTCGCGCTGCTCGGCTTCGTCATCCTCGCCGAGATCCGCGGCGAGCCGAGCGTGCACGCCCTCGGCCGAAGGCTACCCGCCGGAGTGCAGCGTCAGGCACTGACCATCGCGCTGCTCAGCGTCGCCGCCGTCGCCGCGTCGACCGCCGCCCTGCTGGTGCTGACCCCGTTTCGACTCGACGAGGTGCTCTTCGAGGTCACCTCGGCGTTCGCCACCGTCGGGATGTCCACCGGCATCACCGCCCAGGTGGGCACCGCGGGACATGTCATCCTGATCATGCTGATGTTCGTCGGCCGGTTGGGTCCGATCACCGCCGCGACCGCGCTGGCGCTGCGCGAGCGCACCCGCCGCTACGAACTACCTGAGGAGCGACCAATCGTTGGCTAGGAAATCCGCGACCAGCAACCGCATCGCCGTACTCGGCCTGGGCCGCTTCGGCGGTTCCATGGCGATCGAGCTCATCCGCCAAAACTGGGAGGTCGTCGGCATCGACGCCGCCCCCACTGTGGTGCAAACCTACGCCGACCAGCTCACCCACACCGCCGTCACCAACACCACCGACGAGGTCGCCCTGCGGCAGCTCGGCGTGCACGAGATGACCCACGCCGTCGTCGGCATCGGCACCGACCTCGAAGCAAGCATCCTCACCACCGCCCTGCTGGCCGACTTCGGCGTACCGAACATCTGGGCGAAGGCCGTCAGCCGGCAGCACGCCCGCATCCTCGAGCGCGTCGGCGCTCACCACGTCGTGCTTCCCGAGCACGAGATGGGCGAACGCGTCGCCCATCTCGTCACCGGCAAGATCCTCAACTTCATCGAATTCGAGGACGACTACGCCATCGCCAAGACTCGCGCCCCCGAGGAGGCCTTCGACAAGACCCTCGCCGACTCGGGGCTTCGCTCCAAGCACGGCGTCACGGTGGTGTCGATCAAGCGACCGGGTGAAGACTTCACCCACACCACCGCCGGCACGGTCATCTATGCCGGCGACATCCTCGTCATCGCCGGCAAAACCCGCAACGTCGAATCGTTCGCCAACCTGAGCTGAAACAGTCCGGCGGCGTGCACCACCGTGAATGCCCGGCGGCCTGGACGGTTGTGGGGTTCACGACGGGGTCAGTCGAAGATGCGTTCGACGACGGCGGCCTGCTCGGCGGTGCCGGCGCGGAAGTAGCGGGCGGTGGTGTCGAGGGAGGCGTGGCCGAGCAGGGCCTGGACCTGGGCCGGGTCAGCGCCGCCTTGGCGCAGCCGGGTGGCGTAGGTGTGACGGAGCCGGTGCGGGCGTAGGCCGGGCAGGCCGGCGTCGGCACCGGTGGCCAGGACGACTTGGGTGATGCCGGAGTCGCTGAGCGGGCCGCGTTGGCCGGTCCACAGCCGTCCCGGCTCGGTGCCGCGGTGGCGGATCCAGGCGGTGAGCCGCTCGCGTGCGCGTGCCGGGACGGGCACTTGGCGAACCTCGTCGCCCTTGCCGTGCAGGCGGATCGTGCCGGTGCGGGCGGTGATGGCGAGGTCGTCGACGTCGAGGCGGGCGCATTCCTGGGCGCGGGCGCCGGTGTAGAACAGCAGGGCGATGATGGCGGCGTCGCGGACTCCGCGGCGGTCGGCGGCCCGCTCGACCGCGCCCTGCTCCTTCGGGGTGAGCGCGTCCGGTTCGCCGGGGCGGGGCACGCGGGCCCGCTTGACCTTCAGTCGCAGGCCGGCGCCGGTCTCGTAGAGCAGGTCGACGGCGGCGAGGGCCTGGTTGACGGTGGACGGGCTGGCCTTGGTGGCGATGAGGTGCCGGCGCCAGGCGGTGACGGCGGCCTCGGCGCCGATCTGGTCGACGAAGGCGTCCGGGTGGTCGCCGGCGTGCGCGGCGAGCCATACGCCGTACGCGCGGGCGCGGGCCCGGTACGCCTTGGTGGTGTTGGCGGACAGGGCGCACCGGTCGAGGTGCCGGTGCAGTGCCACGAGGGCCCGGTTGACCGCCGGCTCCGGGTGAGCGGGGCGCAGCGGGACGACCTTCGCGGTCGCGGTGCGGGCCATCCGGTCCACCGTCCTTCTTATCCACTGAGTTTGGGCCGGACTTTCAGCCACGCCTTAAAGACGTTATCCGCTGAGATGACAAGAGCGCTCAGCGGATAAGGATCATTATGGCCTGAGTAGCCGCAAGACGCTTGGAGGTGGTGTCGGCGCTGCCCATTACTCTGCGCATACACGTCGAAACATGAAGATCAATCTAGGATGGGCAGATGCGCGTAACCAAGGCGCAGGTCGTCAAGTACAAGAGCGTCACCGACTCCGGCGAGTTCCTCGTCGATGACCATCTGACGGCGCTGGTGGGCAAGAACGAGGCGGGCAAGACCGCCGTGCTGGAGGCGATCTACCGCTTCAATCCACTCCCCAGCGGCCATCCGACCACGTTCGAGCCTCTTCGGGACTACCCGCGCAGCAGCTACAGCCGAGACAAGGGGACGATCAGCTCGGTGGAACCCATCGAGTTGACCTTTGCGCTCGACCCAGGCGATGTGGCGGCGGTGGAGGCGAAGTTCGGCAAGGGCTCCGTGACGGACACCCATGTCAAGGTCGCTCGTCGCTACGGCAGCGCGACGAAGTGGTGGTCTGGGCCGGTCATCGCTGAAGCTACGGCGGTTGGGCACCTCGTGGAGAAGGCGGGGCTCGACCGAGGCAAGTACGCCAAGAGGACGCTGGCCGAGACGATCAACGCGCTGCGCGCTGAGGAAGAGCCACCAACGGCCGCCACCACGCTTGCGGACGACCTGGAGGAGCGCGACTTGGGAGCTGAGGCTCGGGGGATCCTCGCGAGGCGGCTTCCGAAGGTCCAGTACTTCGACGAGTACAGCGTGCTGCCCGGCAGTGTCTCCATTGAACGCCTGCAGAACACCGACGAGGACGAGCTGACGCCCGGAGAGCGCACCGCGCTGGCGCTGCTGCGGCTGGCTGGCGTCGCCAGTGAGGAGTTTGCCGAGGCTGACTACGAGGCCCGCAAGGCGTCGCTGGAGGCCGCCGCAAACCAGCTCACCGACGAGCTATTCGAATACTGGACGCAGAACCAGGACCTGTCCGTCGAGCTGGACATCGAGTCCCGCCCCGTGCCACACCGACCGAATCAGCCGGAGCCATGGCTGCAGATCCGAGTCCGCAACGCCACCCACCGGGTCACCCTCAACATGGCGGAGCGCTCCAAGGGCTTCATCTGGTTCTTCTCCTTCCTCGCCGCCTTCTCTGAGTACGCCGAGGAGGCCCGCAGGGTGATCCTGCTGGACGAGCCGGGCCTAAACCTGCACGCCAAGGCGCAGAGCGACCTGCTGCGCTACATCGACGACCGGCTGGCGCGTGATCACCAGGTCATCTACACCACCCACTCCCTATTCATGATCCAGCCCCGTCACCTAGAGCGCTGCCGCACCGTCGAAGACATCCCACGCCAAGGCACCCAGGTCAGCAACGACGTATGGGCTGCCCGGCCTGAGACCGTCTTCCCGCTGCTCGGTGCCCTGGGCGTGGACATGTCCCAGGCGCTGATCGTCGGCCCCGATCAGCTTGCCGTCGAAGGGCCGGCCGACGTTGCCTACCTCACCGTCATGAGTGACCTGGTCCGCGAGAAGGGCAAGACCCCTCTCGACCCTCGGTGGACCATCACTCCGGTTGGTGGCCTCGACAAGATCCCCACGTTCATCGCGCTGCTCGGAGCCAGCGACCTGAACGTCGCCGTCATCATGGATGTTGCCGCCGGCGGCAACCAGAAGATCACCAACATGGTCCAACGCGGGCTGCTACCCAAGGACCACCTCATCCCGCTCACTGACATCACCGAAACGTCCGAGGCGGACATCGAGGACCTGTTCGAGCCGGGCTGGTACCTGAAGCTGCTGAAGGAGAGCAAGGTCGGCGCCGTAACGAAGAGCAAACTCACCGGCGGCGGCCGGATCGTCAAGCAGGCCGAGGCAGCCCTCGGCAGCCGGTTCGACCACTACCAGCCCGCCAGCTACCTAATGCGCTCCGCCACTGCCCTGCGCAACGAGGTCGACGACGCCGTCATCGACCGTTTCTCCCAGCTCTTCACCAGAATCAACAGTCTGCTCCGAGGGTAGAAGCTGCACGCCTTGCCGACGCGGCGTCCACTGCGTCGGCAAGGCGCTTACCGGTCACCCGGCTATGACTGGGGTCAGCCGCATCCCTTGTGGAGGCGGCTGAGCTCAAAGCCGGTCGTCGATCATGTAATCGTTGAGACCGCTGCTGAACAACCCGTCGTCGCGTTGTTGGACACGCCGTCCTCTCGGGCGGGTTTTCCGGACGCGATTACCCGGCCCGTCCACCTATATTGATCTTGTCCGGAAAACGATCGTTCCTGGACAGCGGCCCGGGTGGCAGAAGGCGCCCGTGTCGATTGAGAATTCTCGGTTCGATGTCAGCGCTCCGCCACGGCCGCCTCGCCAGCCGCGCCCGCCAGCCCGCCACCGCCTGCCCGCACAAGCCCGGCGACGGCCCAGCCGAGAAGGTGCTCGCCGCGGTCTGGGTGCGGACGTATCTGAAGGCCAACCCGGACACCGCCGGGAAGATCAGCTACGACGGCTGACCCGAGCCCGCCGAATTGCCGGTCAGCAGGATGCCGCGATAGAGGTATGGTCTCTGGCCGTGACCGCTAGGGAATGGACGAAGCTAAGCCGTCGGCGCCAGGGTCTTGGACCTGAGGATTCGCCATTCGAGGGCGTGCCTGACTTCATGGAAGGCGCCCTGGGCCGCTGGCTGGACGACTACCTGTACGAGCATCTGGAGGAAGAGCTCGGTCTCCACCTCCGGACGTCTGCGGACCTTCGTTCGGTCTCCGGGGAAGACCTGCTTGATGTCATCGACGCAATGCTGTACTGGCACCCAGATCGGTCAACACCTGAGGATGGGGAGGAGCCGTCCCGGGACGACAAGCAGTGGGCAGAGATCGTCCGACAGCTTGCCTTCGTGCTGCACAACGGCGGCTCAGCGTGGCGCGTGAACGAGCAGCTCGACGGCCTCGAACGGCGAATCGGGCAGACGGTCACGGCTGCCATGAAGGAGGCCAAGTCGTCAGCCCGAGAGGACGCACGGGATCACCTCGAAACGGCGTGGCGGGCCGCCTATGGCCGCGAGCCAGACCCGGACAAGGCGTACAGCGAAGCCGTCAAGGCGGTCGAGGCTGTGGCGTGTCCGATGGTGTGTCCGAACAACCCCCGGCGATCTCTCGGCACCGTCATTCGGGACCTGCGGAGCCAGAGTGCGCAGTGGGAGTTGGCCATCGGCGACGGGACTGGCGATGCATCCGAGATCGGCCGCCTGGTCGAGATGCTTGCACTGCTGTGGCAGGGGCAGTCCCGACACGCGGGGAGCCCAAACTCCAGGAGGCACACCCAGATCGAAGGCGAGTCGACGGTCCACCTGGCGGTCACGATCGTGCAGTGGCTCAACAGCGGTGTGCTCCGACGGAAGGCCGACGGTGTAGCTCCGTAGTCCGCCCTGGGCAGCCTCACGGCTCGCCGTGGTAGCCCTCGACCTCGCCGAGTAGCAACGGCACGTCGTACACCGACATGCCCGGCCGCGCACGCATGGCCCTGACTCGGTGGCGCCACCTTTGGTGCTCGAAGGCCACGTCCGCCTCGATCTCCATCACCACCGTCGGCTCGACCTGCACGTACCGCAGCGGTTCCGGCCGATCCAACTGCCCCGACCACGATGCTGGCAGCGGCTCCGGCCACGGGTGCACCACTGCGGCGCGGCGCTGCTGTAAAGGCCGCAGCGGAGACAGCAGCGTCGTGAGTTCCTGCCGCTGGTAGGCGTCCAGCGGATGGGTGCGGCCGGTGTATCGAAGCCGGCCTCGCCGGTCGAACCGGCCCAGCAGCAGCGTTTCTGGGTTGCGGAGGCTGCCCGTTACGCCGCCGATGATTGCTTCCGTAGTGATTCGGGTGCGGAACTTTCGCCAGCCCCGCCGGCCCGGCTGATACCGGCCGCTGAGCTGCTTGGTCACCACGCCCTCGATGCCGGCGGCGACAGTCCAGTGCATCAGCCAGTCCGACACCTGCCGCATGTCGGCCGTCTGCGGGGTGAGAGTCAGCTGCGCTGGCGCGTCGACGAGCAGCCGCTCCACCCGAGCCCGACGCTCCGACAGCGGCAGGTCGATGATTACCTGCCCACCGACGTCGGCGAGCAGATCGAACAGCACGTAGTGGGCGGGGCAGTCGCGGGCCAGGCGGAGGAGGCCACGGCCGGCGGTGACTCGCCGTTGCAACTGGGCGAAGTTCGTCCGGCCGCGTTCCCAGACGATCAGCTCTCCGTCCAGCACCACGCCGGGCGGGAGCGTCCGGACGGCCCGGGTGATGTCCGGAAAGTACGTGGTCAAGTTCTTACCGGCCCGCGACTGGAGGTACACCCCGTCCGCTTCCCGGAAGGCGACCAGACGCCACCCATCCCACTTCGGCTCATGCACCAGCCCGGGGCCCTCGGGCACTGCGTCGACCGGCGCCGCGAGCATCGGCGCCACCGGCCGTCGCAGCACCGGCTCGGCTGCCGCCCCAGCTCGGTGCGGGGTCGCCCTCACCGCCTGCCCGATGCATGAAGATCCGTCACCTTCGCCCCCTAGCTCATCCTCGGGGAGAGGTAGCCGAGCGGGGGCGATGATCCGTAAGAACGAATGCCTCGTGCGCGTTTTGCGGTGGCGCGACCCGGCCGACCGGTGAAGGATTTTCCGCGTGCTCATAACCCCACTGCCGGGCAGCGACCGCAAGTACCTACATACGGCACTAGTCGAGCTACACCAGCGGCTGGTCAACCTCCGCGGTGGCAGCCGATCGGAGGCACGGGAGCGCGCGTTCGCCTACGTCGAGTGGATGCACGAAGCCCGCCGCCGGCTCTACAACCATGTGCGGTCGGCCGAACTGGATCATCTGATTCCCGTGCGGAGCTATGAGCTGCTCATCTCGGTCACCGCTACCGCCCCGCACCCGCCGAAAAGCGGCGAAGAGCGGATCCTGAACGGCCTGATCTCCACCGATCAGTCGGAAAGGGTGGATGTATTCGAGCGGGCGCTCAGTGACCTGGAGCAGCAGATCGAGCGCGTCACCCAAAGCGGCAAGTTGGTCGTACTCGACACGAACGTCTACCTCCACCACCCGCAGAAGCTGGAGGAGATGGATCTGGCACCCGTCCTTGGCACTCGCTACGACCCCATCCGAATCATCGTGCCGATGATCGTCGTAGACGAACTCGACGGCCTCAAGCAGCACAGCAAGACCCGCAACCGATGGCGGGCTGCCTACACCACCGCCGTCCTCGACCGGGTGGTCTCCATGCCTGCCGGCACCGGCATTCTCCGGCACAGCGACTTCACCCGACTCGTCAGCGAAGGGTTTGCCCGCGGGGAGGTCAGCGTCCAGGTGCTGCTCGACCCTCCCGGTCACGTCCGGCTTCCTATCGCCGACGAAGAGATCATCGACCGGGCGCTCGCCGTCGAGCTGCTGGCATCCCGGCCGGTGTGCCTGGTCACCTACGACACAGGGATGGCCATGCGCGCGAAGGCGGCCGGGTTGCAGGTGGTCAAGCTGGAGCAGGAGCTGGGCGACGAACCGAAGGCCGGGTGACCCAGCTCCAGCCGTTTACCTTCGCGCCCACCAGCGCCGCTTGGGCTGTGCCCGCGCTGGAGCCTCCCGCCGTCGACGCCCTCGGGCTGACCGCCTTCATCCGCTGGGTGCTGCACGAACAGACGACATCCGCAACACCACCCACCGCCGCGCCGGTAGCGCAGATTATCGGGGACGCCGCCTCTCGCACAGCAGCGGCGCCAAGGTCACCCAAGCCCAGAGGCCCAGAGGCTTTCCCGAGTGGCAACCGGCTTGACTACTCTGCTGGGGTAACAGGCCGCCAAATGAGAACGTGTTGGTGAGGTGACGATATGCAGCCACGTTACGCCGCTGACGACGGGCTGATGAGTACGCCGCCGCCGGACGCTCCGTGCCTGGTATGCCACGCTTACACGCCCCGGCAGGCTGTCACCACGCCGCAGGGCAGGGTCTGGCAGTGCAAGCGGTGCCTGACCAGCGCCGAGGACGAGAGCTACGAATTCGACCCCCGGCGGGTGCCATCTGGCCGGGAGCAGGGCACGGCGGCCGCGCGGGTGCTGCAGCTACTGGTGATCGGCCTGCGCAACGCACAGGAAGGCCCGCTGGATCCGAACGACCTCTACGAGGTGCTTCGGCCCTACTTTGACGCCGGCTGGTGCGTGCGAGACGTGAGGCACGCCCTTAATCAGCTGCCCAACGGCGCCCCGCACCCAGACACCGGTTGGAACGACCGGCTACCGCGCAAGCAACTGCTCTACCGGGTCCGGCGACGGTTGAGGGAGTGGCGGTGGGCCGAACGTGAAGACGGTGACGACATCATGCCGGGCGGCTGGACCGAGATGCGCAAAGCGATGGGAGCCGTCGCACGCCGCCAGGAGGAACACGCCCAGGCGCGCGACGCGATCTGGCACGAGCAGGAGGCAGCTGCCCGTCAGGCCGCCTCGGCGAGTGCCCGCCAGGCCGCACGCCGGATCGCCGTCGGCGCCGCCGCCCGTGCGCGGCAAATACGCGCCGAGGGCGAGCGGCGTAGCCAGGAAGCGACCGCCCAAGCCGCCACCCAAGCAAGGCGAGCAACGCAGGATGCTCTGCAAAAGCTGTCACAGCTCACTGACCCAGCCCACCTCTCAAGCGATCGCTGACGGAGAACTGTTCCTTACTCCGGCAGCGATCGGGGTATGCACGGCGGCGCGCGTTGTCTAGGTTCGCGTGCATGACCACGGATGCTTCCTTTCCGGACCTGATCGCCGACCGCGCTTGCGTAGCGCTGCGCGGCATGATCGCCGGCATGACGGATCCACCGTCCGTTGCCACGCTTGATCACCTGGTGCAGCGCAGTGTTCGTATGGCATTCGGCTGCACCTGCCCACAGCAGACCAATGACGGAACAGGCCTGAGGCAGGAAGCGTGCCCGCTGCATGGCCGATCGCAGCGCGTCCGCAGCCACGACGAGGCGGTCATGCCCTCGCAGGCCACGTCGTGGGAGGACGACCCGTACTACGACCTGACCAACGCCGAGCGGCGCGAGGATGTGCAAGCCAGACTCCGCGCGGCCGCCGAGTTTAGCCGCACGTTCCGCAGCGAGTTGGCGGCCACGGTTCGGCGCGGGTACATGGCGCAAGAGCAGTTGGAGAACGCGATCGAACACGCCTCGTTCAGCGGCGGCCTCACCCACTCGGAGCTGGAGATGGCCGAAATGGCGCTGTCGGCCGTGCAATACGCGCTGCGGCAGCTCTACGCCGCAGGCAACCATGTCGGCGACCAACCCGGCGCTGATCAGCATCGCTGACAGAGACGGCCGCTGAATCCCTCATGGCAGCGCCTCGCGCCAACTGGCAGGCGACGCGCGTTCGCGGCCTTGATGTCGGCGGCCTAGTCACCGTGAGGACGGTCAGAGGTCGTCGAGCTCGTGCTGGGCCACTGAACTGCGCCGAGCCTGACGAGCTAGCGGGTGATCCGCGTCGATGACGGGCCCTTACCCAGCCGCCAGTCCGACGGCCTCTGCCCGGCGAAGGTCTCTCCGCGCAGGATCCGGCCGCGTTCGCGGACTGCCTCGGCGCAGGCCGCGTGCGCCCAACCGTGTTCGACCTTCCCCAGCGGGGCGTTTACTGGATAGCCCCGTTTACAGGTAACGCAGGTGCCGGCGAACCGGGCCGCGACGCCGGCATTAGGTGAGGCTGGCAGCGGAGACGATGTGCCACGACGACGGTCGGTGGCGCCGGACGTCTTGCCCTTCTTCGGACGCGACTTGGTCACGCCCGCACCGTACGACGTCACGCCGCTGACCACCAGCTCTCAATAGCCGATGTCTTCCGCTTCTGCGGTTACAAGTGCGGTTTGCCCGGGAGCGCCCGAACGATGCTGTGACAGGTGAGGGCTTCGAGTGCGGTGGCAACGAGTGCTGGCCAGGGCGACAGCCGCTCACCGCCCTCTCGAGGACGCACGAACCACCCGCTACCACCAGGCCCCACTATGGACTGGAGCTCGGTACGCGATTAACCGCGGTTAACCAAGACACTCCCCGACGGGACCAGGCTTCTGAGCAGGACGGAGTTCGCCCTAGCATGGGCGGACATCCGAAGTACCCCGGCAGCAAACGACCAGGGGAAGCAAACGGAACGGAGCCCGTCATGACTCAGGTGCATGTCATCGCCAACCAGAAGGGCGGCGTTGGTAAAACCACCCTCGCCGTCAACTTGGCAGCGGTGACCTACGACGTCTTGGTCAACCCCGAGCCGATCCTCCAATCGACCGCCGAGGCAATCGGTGATCCGGCGAGCCCGGTGATGGTTGCGTCCACGGACCCCCAAGCCTCGTCAGTTTGGTGGTCACGGCGTGTGGAGCAGCAGGGAGGGCTGCCGTTCGACTTCGCCCAGGTCGACGACCCACGCGACCTGCGCAAGCTGCGGAACCTGCACTACGAGCACATCTTCGTTGACACGCCGGGCTCGCTCGAGGATGAGCGCATCCTCCAGGTCGCGCTCGATGAGTGCGATGACGTTCTCGTGCCAATGGTGCCGGAGCCGCTCTGCTACGACCCGACCACCAGAACTATCGAAGCGGTTATCGCGCCGCGCGGGATTCCGTACCGGGTAGTCGTCAACAGCTGGGACCCGCGGGACGGACTTCCCGACCTGCAGCAGACCGCGCAGTTTATTCAGCGCAAGGGCTGGCCCATGTGCAACACGGTCATCCGCCGGTACAAGCTGCACTCCCGAGCGTCCGCCGAGGGCATGGTGGTGACGCAGTACCCGCGGAACCGCGTGGCGATGGAAGCGCGCGAGGACTTCTTCCGCTTGGCGCTGGAGATGGGCTACGGCGGGGCGGCGCCAATCCCGTCACAGGCCGGCGCGCCAAACCTCCAGGAGGTCTGACGTGGCAGGGAAGAGAGTCAACCTGTCGGACCTCGCCACCGAGCCAGCGCTTCCTGAGGCACGGGTTCCGGCCTTTGCCGAGTCGGCGCCACGCACGGCTCGCGTGCAGCAGGTCGCGGCCAACCCACTGAACACCCGAGACCTTGACGCCGACCACGCGAGAATCGAGAGCATTGCGGACTCGATGCGCACGCACGGTCAGCTCCAGCCGTGTGCGGTGGTATCCCGCGAAGCCTTCCTGCGTATCTACCCGGAGCACGAGGCTGCCATCGGCAGGGCGACCTGGGTTCAGGTCACCGGCGGCAGGCGCCGCGCCGCCGCGCTCTTGGCGGAACAACCGACGCTGGACATCGTCGTCAAAAACAGCTTGGCCGAGAGCCGAGAGGCATGGGTCAGTGCCACTGCGGCCGAGAACCTCGATCGGGAGAACCTGGACCCGATCGAGGAGGCCCGTGCGGTTCAGCTCTTGGTGCAGGAATGCGGGACGGGCAAGGCCGCCGCCGAACGACTGTCCCGTACACCGGCTTGGGTGACTCAACGACTCAATCTGCTAAAGCTCGCGCCAGAGCTGCAAGCGATGCTGAGGTCCGGCGCGGTACCTCTCCGAGATGTCCGGGACCTCCACCAAGTTCCCCTCGCAGATCAGCTTGACGAACTGCGTCAGCGACAGCAGCCCACGGTCGAGCCAAAGTTAACCGCGGTTAACGGGGCTGCCGCCTCTGCGAGCCATGAGGGCAACAGCGAGAAGAGTGAGCGTCCACGAAAATCGGCAGCAGCTTCTGCCATCAGGCGTCTGGGCGGAACTCCTGAGAAGGTCGCGGATTCACTGCGGGCGGAGATGACGCCCGAGGATCTTCGAACCCTGGCAAACCTCCTCCTGGAGGCATCGGACAGCCAGGAAGCGACGCAGTAGGGGTTGGGCATACCAGCGGCCCCCGGGGATGCAGTCTTCCGGGGGCCGCTGCTATGCACCCCGTCCCCGAGTTGCTGGGAGCACGGGTGCTTCCTTTGATGCTGCCTCGCTGTGGCCTGCGGTTACGCGGGCATGTGGATGACCGGCAGGTGCCCCTCGGGCCCGTACCGGTTGCCCTCGCTGGTCAGGATCGATGCTCGGTGCTCCAGGGCCGCCATCACCGTGGCGGCCAGGTCGACGCGGCCGGTGAGCCCACGCCAGTAGGACAGCTCCTGCCATGACTCGCCCCAGGTGGGCAGCCGTGCGCAGGAGTCGTGGCTGAGCAGCCGGTGCAGGTGCGTTCGGTGCTTGGCGTCGGCGGCCAGCTCCAGGGCCTCAGCGGCAGTAACGGCGGTGACGCCGAAGCGCTGGCCGTCGGTGATGACCTCACCGATGGGCTCGCCGACGTGGATCGAGTACGGGTAGGCCAGCAGCGCTGAGCGGTCCAGCACCAGCGCGACGGGGCGCTGCTCGTCCTCGGTGCTCACGCGGCCGGCCGGCTGGCGTCGTCCGCCTCATCCTGCATGTGCTGGCGCACCCGGTCGCGTACGGCGTCGTAGCGCTCGTGGGGCCATTGGGCCTGCACCTGTAGCCGGCGGGCGCGGGCCTCGGCCATGCCTTGCTCGGTGAGCTGCATCCCGGCATCGGCCGTCAGCGCGCGGAACTCGTCCATGCGCCGGCGGTCGCGGACGGCCTGGGCGACGTACGCGGAGGCGTTGGGCTGCTGCTCCAGGGTCTCGGCCACGTCCTCGGGCACGGAGACGGTCACTCGGCGCTTTGTCATACGCATCAGGCTACTCCTGTCATACCATTACGTACAGCAACGGCACGCACTCAGAAGGGTGCCGGGCCGGGGGTGCGGTCCGGGACCGGGATCGGGGGCTGTTGGCCGACGTCGGCCAGTTCCTGTGCCCGGTCGCGCTCGATCAGCTCGGCTCGGCCGTTGACGTGGGTGCAGTCCGGCCGCTCGCAGGTGAACCCGCCGCCGGGAAGCCGCCGGTGGTCTTGGTCGTACGTCGCTGCGGCGTTGTCGATGTCGGTCACGGTCTCGTCCTTCTGTCTGGTGGCGTACCGGCGGGGAGTTCGGCGTGCAGGTAGAGGGAGACGCCGTCGCCGCTGCGGCGGGGGACCGGTCGGCTGGTGTGGGTGATGGTGAGGGTCTGGGCGATGGCGGCGGTGGCGGCGTGCAGCTCGTCGACGTCGTTGGCAACCAGGCGCACCCGGATCACGAGGTGACCACCGCGGTGGTGTGGTGCGAGCCGGTCAGGCGGGCGGTGAGCCAGGGCGGCAGCGGCGCGATCGGCAGGTCGCGGGCGATCGTGTAGGGACGGCCGTCGACGACGGAGCCGAGGCCGACCAGGTAGCCGCCCAGACGGTGGCCGGGAGCGCGGACGTCGATACCGGGCCACCGGCTGATCGAGCTGGGCACCACGACGCCGGGGGCGCGGAAGTACAGGTGCAGACCGCCGTGAGCGGTGGCGACGGTGAGGGTGTCCGGCCAGGGCCAGCGGGCCGCGGCACACAGCGCCCGCAGGGTGTCGACGCCGTCGACGTCGTCCTTGCGGTCCAGGTCCAGGCCGACCACGCGCGAGGCGCGGCAGGCGACGCCGATGTTGACGCCGTCGGACCAGCCGGCGACCACGGCGGGGTCGGTGGTGACCTGGCGTGGCCAGCCCGGGGCGGCGCGCTTGGCGCCGGCCGGCAGTGGAAACACCGCCAAGCCGGCCGCCAGGGCGAGGCTCGGGTCAGTCCTCATCGTCGTAGCAGCGGCACTCGTAGTGGTTGGTGCTGTCGCCGCCGCAGTCGGGGCACTCGTTGCGGGCGCGGCGTTCGTCGTCGTCCATGAACTCGCCGTGGCGCCAGCCGGTGCACTGGCCGTTGTAGCAGCCGCAGCCGGGGCACTCGGGGCAGGCCATCCCGTTGGTCCAGCCGCACGTGGTGCACATGACCTGGTTGGCGGGATCGTCGTAGGCGACCTGGGCGTCGGCGAAGGTCCAACCGTTGCACTCGGCGAGTTCGCGGATCTGTTCCACGGCGGTGGCGGCCTGGTCGGCGTCCTCGCCGGCGTGGGCCATGCGCAGTGCGACGGCGGCGCGGAAGGCGTGGGCCTGACGCTCGCTCTCCGGCAGGGTCAGAGTGGCCAACACGCCCTCGCGGGCCTGGGTGTAGGTCTCCCCGGTGCTGTCGCGGCGCTCGATCACCGCGCGGGCGAGCCTGCGGTTGGTCTTCGGCATCATCAGCTCGCTTCTCCGGCGGGGTACGCCCACGCCCGACCCCACCGACACGAGGTCATGCCCGACAGCGGTGAGGGTTGGTGAGGCGCTGAGTCTGAGACGTCTTCTCCGCTCGTCGCTCGGCCCCGGCGTGGCGGGGACGGGCTCCTGGATCGGCTGGCGCGACAGCCGTGCGGGCAGCGTAGCGCAGCCCACCGACACCGTGCCTGCCGTGCGGTGCCCGTCGACGAGCACCGCACGGCAGGCACAGCCTGTTACAGCACGTCGGCGTGGGTGTTCTCCCACTCCTGGATCAGGTCGCGGCCGTCCGATCGCGCGACGGCGGTGACATTGACGTCGACGTCGACGCCGGCGTGCTCGGCGGCGTGGGTCTTGGCCAGGCGGTCGGCCTCGCCGAGGCTGTCCACGGTGTGCGCCACGGTGAACGTGGCGGCGCTGGTGGTGTCGGTGGCGGCGTCGTAGGTCTGGTAGCGGATCTGGGTCACGGGCGCTCCTTCAGGTCGATCTCGGTGACGTGGGTGAAGCCCTCGGCGGTCAGGGTGGCCAGGGCGGCCTGGGTGCGGACGTGCTGCTCGACAACGGCGGCGGCCGGCACGGCGCGTCCCCACCGCCGGCCCGGGGCGGGTCCGGGCCGGTTGGCCTGCCGGGCGAGGCACACCCGAAGCGGGGTCGTGAACACCACGGCGGTCGCGGGCACCTGGTGGCGGCCGGCGAGCGCGAGCAGCCACGCCCGGTCGGCCACGCCGGCGTTGGTGGCGTCGACGACGGTCACCAGTCGGCGGGATAGCCGGGCCTCCAGGATGGCCGCGAGGATCGCGCGGGCGTCGGTGGTGGCGTCCTGGTCGCAGTCGTCGTCGGCGACGACTGCGCGTAGCTGGTCGAGGCTGTAGACCTGGTGCGGCTGGTAGCGGGCGGCGGCGTAGGTGGACTTGCCGGCGCCGGCGGGGCCGATGAGCACCACCAGCTGCGGCACGGGCGTGTTCCCGGCGGCGGCGGGATCGAGCGTGGTGTTGCCGGCGAGCCCCTGCGGGCTCGGCAGGCGGGTGTCGATCCACCAGTGGTCGGAGATGTTGATGTGCTGGACGCCGTGGGCGATGCCGGTGTCTTCGATCTCGTCGATGGTGTCGGGCTCGGCAGCGTCCGGGTCTGCGAGGGGACATCCGGTGACGGAGCAGACGTCCCAGCCGTCGAGCGGTCCAGCGGTGGTGCTCACCGCTGGAACCAGCGGGTCACCGGGACGGCGCCCGCAGCGCCCGGCACGGCCGGCTCCAGGCACCACTGCTCCGGACCAGCGCCGTCGCCGGTGTTGACGACCCACTGGTGCCGGATCTGCGCGGTCGGGTTGGTCGGGTCCGCCGGCTCCAGGACCTCGCCCCACACCTGGTGGGCGTAGCGGCGCAGCGTGGTGAGCAGCCGTCGCGGGTCGTGGTGGCCCAGGGCGATGATGTCGCCGTCCTCGCCGATGTCGCTCAGCGCGATGCCGTCAATCTCGGCCACCATCGCCAGCGTCGGCCACGTCGGGCCGCCGAGCAGCTCGGCGAGCATTTGCTGGTGAGCCGGGAACACGATGCCACCGGTGGTGGCGGCCAGGTGCCGGGCCAGGCCGGTGTAGCTGCCGGCGCGGATCCACCGGGCGCGGGCGGCGTCGTCGCCGGCGATGAGGACCGGCAGGCTGTCCGGCTCGTAGACGCCCAGGTCGATCGTGGTGAGGGTGGTGACCATCCACGCCTCGTCGGAGGCGCGCGGGTCCGGCACGTAGCGGGCCGGCAGCGTCCGCACCCACGGGTCGGTGAGCGTGACGGCCAGGCTGGTCTCCTCCCTCAGCTCCCGCGCCGCCGCCTGCGCCGGGGTCTCTCCCGCGTCGATGTGGCCGCCGGGCAGCGCCCAGCCGTGCCTGTCGCGGCGCTCGATCATGACGATCCAGCGGGCGCCGGTGGTGTCGGTCGCGGTCACCGCGGCGTCGGCGCACCGCGTCTCGCCCCAGTGCCCGAGCTGGTTGCGGCCGTAGCGGATGCCGGTGGTCTCGCACGGGTTGACCGGGCGGCCGTCGACGACCCGGAACGGGATCGCGGCGGCGGCCTGGCGGGTGGGCCAGTCGATGCGGGTCGGGTCGGTCTGGGCCTCGGCCCAGCCCTCGGCGACGCCGCGCAGGTACACGTCGGGGTGGGTGTAGGTGCGGGCGGTGTCAGTGGTCATGATGATGCTGCCGTCCTTGTCTCGGGTTGCTGCTCAGCGGTTTCGGGGCCGGAGGTAGTGGTCGGGGTCGTGTTCCAGCACGACCCCGACCGCGCGAACGGTGATGTCGGGGCGGGGCCGGCGATTCCGGGGAATCACCCGGCCCCGCCACCCTTGGCGGGTCAACCGCCGGCGTGGCCGGCCCGGCTGGTCTCGAAGTAGCCGACCGGGTTGCGGGACAGGTGCGGCGTGGTGGTGGGCTGGCCGACCCGGGGGTCGCCGGTGAGCAGCGTGCCCTCGATGGCCTGCCGGTCGCCGCACTTCGTGATGCCGGTGATCGTCGCGACAGCCACGACGGTGCCGTCGAGGTTGATGATCTGGACCTCGTCCTGGTCGAGCACCCGGTCGGCCTTGAGCTTCCACACTCCACGGCCGGCCTCGAAGGCCTCGGCCTCGGTCATGCCCTCCTGGTAGCCGATGTGGGTACGGCCGAGGCAGTCCTCGGTCGGGTCGCACGGCTCGTAGTGGCTCAGTCGAATCTGAATCAACCCTGCCTCCCTCTAACTAGTAAACTAGTTATAAAGCTAGGCGCTATGGCGATACTTTGCAACTAGTTAGCTAGTAGAACTGGGGCCCGGGGCCTTGCCGTAGCTTCCAGCCCGGAACCAACGCGCGAAGGGCCGGACCCCCTGGGGTCCGGCCCTTCGCTTGCCTGGTCAGCGTGAGCGGTGGTCGCGGATGTCCTGCGCGGTTTCCCACACAATCCGGGCGGTGATGCTGTCGTCGTCGGTGCGCAGCTGGTCGGCAGCGGTGAGCACCTGGTCCTCGGCGGCGTGTCGGCGTCGGGTGGCGTCTTGCTGGAGTTGCTCGTACCGGGCGCGGCTCATGGTCAGCTCCTTCCGGAGAAGAGTGGTGGGGGCGCCCCCACGTGGTCCGGGTCGGGCCACTCCCGCCGGGGCACCGGACGCGCCGGTGGCCCACGGGGTAGGTCCGCTACCGGGGCTGTGTGTCGACGTCGGGGGCGGCGCTCACCGCTTGCCGCCCGGCCGGTCGGCGCGGGCCTGGTCGAGTTGGGCTTGCAGACGCTCGGCGCGGGCCTCGGCGGCCCGGGCGCGGTCGACGGCGGCCGCCGCGGTGCTCTCGTGTCGGATGGCGTCGGCGCGGGCGTCCTGGGCGGCCTGCTCGGCGGCGCGGCGCTCGGCGGCCAGTTGGTCGACCTGGCGGCGGACCTCGGCGAGGGTGGCCCGTTCGGCGCGCAGCTCGGCGTCGAGGTCACGGCGGGCGGCCTCGGCCTCAACCTGCTCGGCGCGGGCGGTGTCGCGCTCGACGGTGACGGTAGCGGCGGTGGCCTCGGCGGCCTCGGCATGGCGGGTCGCCGCGGTCAGGTCCACGCGCAGTTGCTCGCCGGCGGCGTGGGCGGCGGCCAGGTCGGCGCGAACGGTGGCCACCTCGGAGGTGAGGCGGGCGACGTCGGCGCGGGCGGTGTCGCGTTCGGCGGTGGCGGTGGCGAGCTGGGCGGTGAGGTCGTCGTGGGCGCGACCGGCGTCGGTGAGCGCGGCGGCAAGGCGGCTGATCTCAGTGCGGGCGGTGTCGCGCTCAGCTTCCAGGCGGGCATTGTCGGTGCGGGCGGTGTCACGCTCGGCGGTAACGGTGGCGGTGGCGGCCTCGGCCTGCTCGGCGCGGTCGGTCATCGCGGCGAGAGACCTCTCTGCGGCGGACAGCTCCCGTTTGGTCAGGGCGAGTTGCTTGTCGAGGTCGCGGTTGCGGGTGGTGATGGCGCGGACCTCTTGGTCGGCCGCGCGCCGTGCGTCGATGGCGTGGGTGGCGGCGAGGGTCTGGGCGGCGGCATGGCTCTCGGCCTTCTCCCTGGCCTTCTTGTGGGTGCGGATCTCGCGCTCGGCGTGGGCGATCGCCTCGGCGGACTCCTTGGCCGCGTCGCGGGCGAGCCGGTCGGCGGTCCGCTTGTCCTCGGCGGCTTTCTCGGCGGCGGCCTTGGCGGCGCGAGCGGCGCGTTCGGCGGCCTGGCGGCGGGAGGTCTCCACCTCGACCTGCTCGACGGCCTCGCGCAGGTCCTGTTCGACCTCGGCGACACGGCGCAACGCGGCGGCCTCCACGGCCCGGCCCTCGGCGTAGCGCTCCAGCGCCTCGATCAGCGCCTCCACCTGCGGCTGGATCTCGGCGGTGTCCTGCCGCTGGGTGGCCAGCGGAGCGTCCAGGCCGGCGGCCCGGTTCGCCATGCGCCGCTGCCGTGCCCGCGCCAGGCAGGTCTTCGGCGCCTCGTCGTACTCCCGATCGGGGCAGTACTTCGGTGGCCGGTTCGCGGACCGCCGGTAGCGGAACGTACGGCCACAGTAATCACAGTCTCGCGTGGCCTCGTTCGGGTCACTTCCTTCTGCGCCCTCAGAAACGATCTGAGTGGCATCTCCCGCGCTCGTCATGCCACAACCTTACCACACTAACCCGTTACCGATTACGTTAACTTGGTTAATGTTTCCGGTAACTGATTACCGGGCAAGATCAGTTCCGCGCTTGTTGGGTTCGACTCGGTTCATGCCCTCGTAAGGGCCCTTTGGATGGTGAAGGCGCGGAGGGCTGCTGAACACGGGGGGCTGGCGAACAGCGTTCCGGGCCCTCGGGTTAGCGGTCCCGGCCCACCGGGCGGCCGCAGCCCGGCTGGGGCGTCTCCGGCCAGGCGTTCTCGTCCGCGTCGGGGACCGCCGTGTCGGCCGCGATGGCGCGGGCGGTGGCGTGGTCGCCACGCGCGGCGGCGCGGGCGGCGGCCAGGGCGGCGTGG
>NZ_JBFABB010000025.1:0-296 GCF_040640035.1 Micromonospora sp. NPDC023633
GCTGGATGCGCCGGGCCGCCTCGGCCGCGAAGCTGGCCGCCGCCCCCGCCGGCCGGGACCTGCTCGCGCTGCGCGCGCTGGCCACCCAGCCGCTGGGGCGGCTGACCCGGATCGCGCCCGACGTGGCCGAGGCGTGGCGGCGCGGCGACGACGCCACCGTCGACGCCCTCGCCGCGCTGGAGCTCCGCCAACTCGGCCTGCGCGTCGATCGCTGACCCCCCTTGCTCCCGCCCCGCCCCACCCCCGCCCCCGTACCCTGGTCGGCCGGGTGCTGACCGGCCCGCGCGGTCGGCTCG